>CAZBZA010000032.1:0-16604 GCA_964495865.1 uncultured Lentimicrobiaceae bacterium | reverse complement strand
AGTGAAGAGTGAAGAGTGAAGAGTGAAAAGTTAAAAGTTAAAAGTGAAAAGTGAAGAGTGAAAGGTGAAGAGTGAAAGGTGAAGAGTGAAAAGTGAGTAGTGTTGCTTCGCTCCGCTAGCAATGACAGTGTTGCTTCGCTTTGCTCGCAATGACAGTGAAGGGCTGAAGCGAAGCAGAAGTTAGAGTGAAACAGAAACCAAACTATCGCATTGTGGCGCTCTGTGCTATCAAAAATTAAAAAACAAAATTGTCCTGATTTGTTAAAATTTGAGGGTGGAGTCACCCCTCTCCTTGAGGAGAGGGGACGGGGGTGAGGTGATTAAAGTGAAGAGATTTTATTTTTCGTTCTGGTCATTTTGCAAATATTTCATGACATCTGATTTTTATTCCTATACCGATTAATAGGTAGTTTTTGTAATTATATTCATTTTAGTTTGAACTCCCGCAGTTATCATTTATTTTTGTGTCTGGATGTTCTGGTTTTATGAAATCTGTTGTACTCATTGTATTTCTTTTATTGTTTGCATTTACCAAGCTGTTAGCTCAGACTATTGACAGCACTAAGCAGCTTTCGGTAGCTGACAGCATAGTTAGTGCTCAAAATCCTGACAGCGTGAAGCCTGTCGATATTGTTGATTACCTGGTTGATTGGTTAAATATAAAAGACTCTGAAAAAAAACGTGGTAACCGTAAAATCCGGTTTACACTTTTTCCCACCAGTACATCCTCAGGTAAAACATCGTTTACTTCATTTAATGCGTCATTTTTATTGGGCAACGATGCAAGCAACACAAACCGGTCTACGATTTATTTTTATCCATACATTGGTTTTGGCGGTCAGTATGGTTTCGATGTGCAATCCTATATCTGGTACCCGCAAAACAAATGGAATTTTATCGGGGAGTATTTTATACACAACTATCCCCAGGGCACATGGGGTTTAGGTGGTGATACGCCTGGCGAAAACGAAACATTGATTGATAATGACCATCTCCGTTTTCATCAGCGGAGTATGAAAGAAATCTGGACAGATTTTTCCGCTGGTATCGGATATGCTCTGGATCATCACTATAACATCTCCGTTGCTGAATCGGAAATGGATACTTTAAATAGTTACCTGCCTTATAATCAGGATAATTCGGTATCATCAGGAATGCTATTTCCGATACTTTACGATAGCAGGCGTAACTCAGCCAATCCTAAACAGGGATTTATGGCCGGATTAACATTCCGATTCAATACGCCTTGGCTTGGAAGTGATGAAAAATGGCAATCCATGTTTCTGGATGTGCGCAAATATTTCCCGCTTACATACCGTAAATCGGACGTTGTAGCTATTCGCGGATATTACTGGACGACCCTTTCGGGAGAGGCGCCTTACCTTGATTTGCCATCCGTACGATGGGAACCTACCGGAGGGCAATCATCACGGGGCATTCAGCAAAACCGGTATAAAAGCAATGCACTTATTGACCTGGAAGCTGAATGCCGTTTTGGCATCACCGCTAATGGATTGATTGGAGGTGTTGTTTTTGGGAGCGTTACCTCTGTTTCGGAATATAAAACCCAACAGTTTATTTATTGGTATCCGGCCGGGGGTATTGGTTTGCGAATGAAATTTAATAAATACTCCGATACGAATATTGGTTTTGATGTAGCTGTGAGCAAAGGCTTTGTCAATGCTTACCTGTTTATAGGAGAAGCATTTTGATATTGGTGGTTAGAGGTGGTAAAAATCAGGGCAAAAAAATACCGGCAAAATGCCGGTATTTAATAAGTCCCTTTTTAAAGCAGGATTATTTTACATCAAATTCGCCAATAAGCGGAACGGTGTCTAATATTTCCATACGAATTGCATTTTCTATATACGATTCGAACATCGTGAATTGAGCTGCACGCAATGGGGAAATTGCTTTAGCTAATTTCTTGTATGTTTTTTTCTGAAGTTTTGCAAATTCTCCCTGTATGGCTAACGAAGTGTTAATCATCTTTTCAGCATTAACATCACTGAGTTTAGCGTAATTGTTTGCATAATCCTCAATGTTTGCAATACGTTTTTTACCCATTTCCTTACGGGCAGCTTCATATTCATCATAAATAGTCCAGAAAGAAGCTGATTCTGCTTCGGTTAGTTTCATGAAGTCTTTTACCATCTGCTGTTTGGACATACCAAAAGCACTTTGAACTAATGCAACTTCATCTTTTGTTGATTGAGCCTGCGAAGCAACTGCAAACACAAGACAGATAGCAATAAGAATAATCTTTTTCATAGGGTTCAGTTTTTAATTGGTTTATAGATAAACAATAAGTTCAGTGGTTTTATTTTGGATCACAAAGGTATGGATATCTCGACCGAACCGTATACTTATTAGTAAGTATTTTAAGCCATTATTTATATTTTTTATTCAATTTGCATTATCTGCCCATAAATGTATATAACTTTGTGATCCCAAATAAAAACAGTTGAAGAAAGCGTAAATTAATTACTAACCAATTAATTAGATTTAATATGAGAATTTTAAAACTGCTAAGTTTAACGGCAATTGTGTTTTTAATGACACAATGTTACCCCGAAGGCCCAGAATACTATGATGAATTGGACCTTGTGTATTCCAACTATGATGCAACCTATGATTTTGCAGCCAGGCAAACCTATGCTCTCCCTGATAAAATTATGAAGGTTGATGATGAGCTGATAAACGGAGGAAGCCCTAATTATGTGAAGCCCGCTTATGCTGATCCAATGCTTGCCAAAATCGAACAGAATATGCAAACCGCTGGCTGGACAAGAGTTGATGTAGATGAAAATCCTGATGTTTTATTAGCTCCTGTAGCATTCGAAGTTACATCAACAGTATATTATGGTTATGGTGGATATTGGGATTGGTGGTATGGCGGTTATTATCCTCCTTATGGCTGGTATTATCCGTATCCTGTAACTACAAGTTATACAACCGGCAGTTTAGTTGTTACTATGCTTGATCCCAACGATTTAAGTGCCAACGAAAAAATGCGTGCTGTATGGGGTTTTGTTGTTAACGGTCTGCTCGAAGGCTCAACAACCGAATTCACTGCCCGTTTTACAAAAGGCATCAACCAGGCATATATTCAATCACCTTATTTAAACAAGTAATTCTTTCGGCACATGAAAAAGACAATTATAATTACCCTTATGCTGGCAGCCGGAGTTTTTATTGCACCGCTGGTTTCAGCCCAGAGCTTTACCTCACTACAATATACCATGGGTATTCCAACCGGTGGCCTTAAAGATCATGTTGACAAAATCAGCTGGCGAGGTTTCACATTCGAATACCAGAGAGAAGTTGCCGAATCAGTTACCGTAGGTTGTAATTTTGCCTGGAGTACGTTTTACGAAAGAAAAGATTACGATAGTTATACACAAGGAACACGAACTTTAACCGGTGTTCAGTATCGGTATGATAACCTTTTCCCTATGCTGGTAAATGCACATTATACCATAGGAACAGGAACTGTAGTCCCTTATGTTGGGCTTGGTATTGGTACAATGTACGATTTGCGCAATACGGATATGGGTACCTGGACTATTGAAGAAGATAACTGGCATTTCCTTATGACCCCCGAAGCTGGTTTTATGTTTGACGTTTCACCAGGTACAAGCCTGAAATTAAATGCCAAATACGACTATGCTTTTAAAATAAAGGATGCTGATGCATTTGGTAACCTGAATATCAGTTTTGGTTTTGTTTTCAACAGCTGGTAGTCACTTTTAGAAGTTTTATTCATCTGAAAATCATAAAAAAGCTCTTTCTGCGATTCGGAAAGAGCTTTTTTTAATATCAGTTGCACATCACAATGCCGGGTTCAGTCAGGCAAGTAATGGATGCACCCGGTTATATAAAATAAGTTAATCCTGAATTGTGATTAAGTATCATCGCTTCCATAGAGTAAAAAGAGTACTCCATTACAAAATACTGAATCGATAATTGTTAACTTTGCTCATGGTAGAAATTTTCTAAGCAAAACTGATGGCTTTTAAAAAGTACATGCTCCTGTTTGTTTTGTTTGCAATCCAGCTGTCAATAGCAGCTCAGGACAGCAATAATATTGACAGTCTCGAAATTGTTTTGTCAAAGACCAGCGATAAGCCTGAAAAATTGAAAATTCTGCTTAGCCTTTCTGAAGAATTGGCTTATACGGATCTTTCCCAGGCCTGTCAATATGGAGAGGAAGCATACAAAATAGCTGAAAGCATGGAAGATAAAGAAGATATATTGTCGGCTAGTCTTTCGTTGGCAATGATTTATTATCTGATGTCGGACCTGAATAAGGCAATGGAGTACGCCATTAAGGCAAAAAGCCTGTCAGAAGAGCTCAATAAGGATATTTACCTTGCAAGATCAATGGATGCCATTGGTAGTATTTATTACGACATTGGAAACCAGGCTAAAAGCTCGGAGAATTTTTTTGAAAGCCTGAAGATATACGAAAAACTGAATAATAAAGATGGGATAGGAGGTACTTTTTGTCGTATCGGCACACTCTATCTCGACCAGAAGGATTATGACAAGGCTGTGGAGTATTATTCGAAATCAATCAGCCTGGCTAAAGAGATTAAAAGGAAGGACGGAATAGCCAGCAACCTTAATAACCTTGCTAAGGTTTACAGTGAAAAAAAGGAATACGACAAAGCCCTCCAGAGTTATCAGGAAGCACTGCAGATCAATATTGAGATGGGCAATTCATACCTGATTGCAAGCAATTACCTCAATATTGCTGATGTATATGTACATTTAAAACAATTTCCGGTAGCCATTAAAAAACTGCAACAGGCCCGTCAGATTTTTGACAAACTTGGTAACAAATTGCGACTGGCCAAATGTCAGATTATGCTTAGCGAAATATACCTTGAAACAGGTGATTATGCATACTGTGAAGCCCAGGCGATTTTGGCACTTCGAATTGGTGAAAGCCAGGGATTTAATGAAATAATTGTATCCGCATCCAGTGTGCTTAATAAGCTTTACCTGCTAAAAAAAGACTCAGCTACTGCGTTCCGGTATTTTATTGTCGAAAAGCAATACCAGGACAGTCTGTTTCTGGATGAGAAACAGAAAACATTATCAAAACTCGAATTACAATACCAATTCGAAAAAAATGAGCAAAGCGCCCGTGCTGAAAGGCAGCGTCGGAACATAGCCATTATTGTAATATCGGGATGCCTTATTTTTAGTTTGATCATCATTTTTTTAATCCTGAAACAACTTAAACTTAAGGCAAAAAAGCTGGAGCTGGAAAAAACCAATCACGAGCAGGAGTTGGAATTTAAAAACAAGGAAATGGTGCTCAATGTGATGTCGTTGATGAAAAAAAACGAAATGCTGGCCGATCTCTCCGAAAAGCTGATCCACATCGAAGAAGAATCAACCTCGGCTGAAAGCAAGGATACCATAAAAAAAGTGGCACGTGAACTTCAGAAAAGCCAGGAAGATGAAATATGGAAAGAGTTTTCGCACCGCTTCAAGGAAGTTCATGGCGAGTTTTATAATACATTACTACAGAAATTCCCGACATTATCGCCTAATGAGCTGAAGCTTTGCGCGTTTCTGCGTCTCAATATGTCGTCAAAAGATATTGCCGAACTAACCGGACAACGGGTTAGCACACTCGAAACCGCCAGGTATCGCCTCAGGCAAAAACTCGGAATTGCTAATTCCGATGTAAATCTCATCACTTTTCTGTCCTCCATATAGGATAAACAAATCCATTCTTTACTTATTAACGAATACAGGCTAATACGGCTGTATTCGTAATGTTAAGTAAATCAACATGTTAGTTCGTTTGCTATTAGCCTGTACAGGTAATGTACAGGTGCTTTTTGCGCAGTGTAATGGTTTTGTACAGTCAAAAAATTTGGAAATCGGGGGTATCAGGGGCAATCTTTGTGCTTCGCAATCAGCGATAGTAAAACCAAAGATTACTCATTTTATCCAATAAAAATCTACAGCCGAAAACTGCCCGATGAAAAAGAACAGTAAAACAGATGAGATTAAAAAGAAAGCAGTCGCGCAACCTCAGCTTACTCAAGAACCTGCCGGTGATGAAGTGGCAGATGTAAATTCCATACAGGAATTTATTGAACTGAAGAAACTTCAGAACCGTATACTTGGAAAAATGCTGGAAAAAATTAACAAACCTGAAAATCAAACCAAATCCAATAACAAGTAATTAAAAACAACATGAAAAGATCAATCTTTACCTTGATTATTGCGTTGTTATTCAGCGCAACATCGTTCGCCCAGCTAACCGGGACGAAGTCCATACCGGGGGATTATCCATCGGTACAGGCAGCAATTGCTGCCCTTAATGCATCCGGTGTAGGACCCGGAGGCGTAACATTCAATTTAGCACTTGACTATACCGAAACTTTTACAACTTCCACAGCGGGTCATATTACAACTGTAACAGGTTCGGCAACCAGCCCTATTGTTTTTCAGAAATTTCCTCTTGGCTCCAATGCTGTAATTACATCTGCAACAGGCACATCCCTGAACATGGATGCCATTATTTCCATTGCAGGTTGCGACTATGTAACTTTTGATGGCATCAACCTGGTTGACAATCCCGCCAATTCAACAGCTATCACGCGCATGGAATGGGGATATGCAATACTTAAAGCTTCTGCTACTGATGGTTCGCAGAATATTACAATCAAGAACAGTGTAATTACACTGAATAAAACCCATACTGCAACAGTCGGTATTTATTCGAATAACCATACCCCGGCAGTAGTTACCCAACTTGTAGTTACGGCCGCAAGCGGTTCAAACTCAAACCTGAAAATATCGGGCAATACAATTGATGCCTACATGGGTATTTATCTGATGGGATACAATCATACAGCAACTCCATATGCTTACTATGATCAGAACAACGAAATAGGAAAAGACGGAGCCAACTTCATTACCAATGTTGGTGGCGGCGTGGTTGAAGCTTATGGTATATACACAAAATACCAGAATAACCTTAAGGTTGCCAATAATACAATTACAAGCAATACAGCAGGGACAAAAAATATTTATGGTATATTTCTAAGTGTCGCACTTAATGCTAGTTACGATTTATACGGAAATACTGTAACCATCACCTTTAATCCGACCGAACCTAATGGTAACGCTTATTTCTATCCGATATATTCTGAAATGGGAGGAAGCGGAACAACCAATATTTCCAATATTTATAATAATACCGTTACCAATTGTAATTTTATTAATGCGATAGGATCTGCTGTTACCAGGGGGATATTCTTGCTGAACATAGGTGTTACTGCCAATGTATATGGCAACAGCGTAACGAACAATACGATAGGAGGTGCTCCGGCAGCTACAGCAACCGGTGAGATCCGGTATTTCTGGATACAGCAGGTTTCAACAACCAAAGGCCCGCTTTCAGTGCATGATAATATTGTATCGGGGAATACCAGGATACAATCAGTCCCTATGGCAAATGCCACGACTAATTTTCTGACAATCGCCGGAGGCGGAACAACACTTGCTGTATATAATAATACGATCAGCAATAATATAATAACTTCATCGGGAGCTTTGAACGGCCTTTATGTAACCTATGCAAGCACCATCTCAAAGGATGTGTATAACAATACAATTTCAAATATCTCAGAAGCCAACGGTTCGTTCAATGCAATCTATAACACTGGAGGTAACCTTGCCCGAATTTATAAAAATAAAGTTCAGAATATAAGTGCATCTCCTGCAGCAACCAGTGCAAATCTTACCGGAATATACCAGGCAGGATCAACTACTGCTGCGTATTATTATAATAATATAATAAGCGAGATAAGTTGCCCGGGTGCCAATTCATCATTAGGACTCGATTACAATAGCCTGAATGGTTTCTTTATTGAATCTAATGCTAACGTAAAAGGAATTTATAATAATACTGTATATCTGAATGCAACTACCAATAGCCCTAGTTTCGGTTCATCAGCATTTTGTGCCATGTCGCTTACCGGTGTTCAACTTCGTAACAATATATTTGTAAATACATCGAATTCGGCAGGACAAGGAATAACAACTGCCATAAGAAGCAGAAATGGAAGTGTTGCAGCGTATTCGAACTTCACTTCCAATTACAATGCCTTATATGCCGGTACGCCCGGACCAACTAACGCTATCTTTAGTATAGGAGCCGCCGGAACCTATACAACAGCCTCCACACTGGTTGATTTCCGGACTTTAACAAACCAGGATTTACAGTCAGTAACTGAGATGCCACCTTTTGTTAATGTGGCCAGTTCGCCTTATAACCTTCATCTTCAGAATAGTGTAGCAACCCAATGCGAAGCTGGCGGAGTTGTAATTTCAACACCAGTAGCAATAACATCTGATTTTGACGGTGATGCACGCTACCCGAATGCAGGTTACCCGGTTAACGTTTCGTTTACTCCAGGTGCCCCCGATATGGGAGCAGATGAATTCGGAGGTTTACCTAACGATATAACGGCTCCTTCAATTACCTATACCCCTTTTACCCAAACCAGCAGTTTTGCTGCCCGCACACTATCTGCAACTATTACTGATGGTAGTGGTATCCCAACTTCAGGCGCAGGTCTTCCGGTACTTTACTGGAAACTTAATAGCGGTAGTTGGCAGGCAGTGCAAGGCGTTTGGGTGAGTGGTTCAACTTACGAGTTTACATTTGGCGCAGCTACCGCCTTTCACGACCTTGTTTCGTACTATATTGTTGCACAGGATATGGCCGCCGTGCCTAATGCAGGTGCTATGCCCTGGCAGGGTACTACAGGGTTTACAGCCAATCCACCCGCTTGTTCAACACCACCAACAACTCCTTCGAGTTATCTTGTAATACAGGATATCGCAGGTATATTTCATATAGGGATCGGGAAAGATTACACAACGCTCACAGCAGCGGCTAATGACCTGAATGATAAGTTTATGTCGGGAGCTGTTACTTTCATTCTCGATGATAATACCTATCCTAATGAAGTATTCCCGATTAACTTTGATGCTAATCCGGGTAACAGTGCTACCAACAAGCTTACTATTAAACCGAATACCGGGGCAACACCTCTGATTATCGGATCGAGTCCATCAGCGGGAATAATTGTAATGAACGGCCTCGATTATGTAACTGTTGATGGTTCGAACAGCGGCGGAACTGACAGAAGCCTGACACTTGAAAATACTGCAGGCCTGCCTAGTTCATATGTTTTTGGGGTAACCAATAACGCGGGTACTAATCCTTCAAATAATATTACACTGAAAAACTGTACCCTCCAGGGATCAATTACTAATCTGGAACTTGACACCTATGTAATTGCATTCAACTGGAATGGAGGAACAAGTGGCGGTGGGTACGACAACTGTTTGATTACCAACAATGTTATAAAAAGGGCTAAGAACGGTATTCACGTATCGGGATCAGCCGGTAATCTTAACAATAATATTACTATCTCAAATAATATTGTAGGTTCAAATGTTCCTGCTGACTATATTAACCGCGTTGGAATTGAACTTCAGCATACCGTTAATGGGGTGATCAGTGGTAATGATGTTATGGGTCCTGAAAACGGGAATAACCTGCTTTCACAAATTGGGATAATATATTTCAACAGCTGTTCAAACACTAAAATAACCGGTAACAAAATCCACGATTTTTATTCGAATGGCCCGAGCAGTGTTGGTATTAAATGCAGTAACGATAATAATGCAACCGTTACCGAAATATCCAACAACCTCATTTATAACATAAAATGTAACGGACTGAACCCAGGGCCTGCCCAAAACAATGCATACGGAATTTATGTCCGCACCGGTGGAAATATCAGAATGTGGCATAACACTATTTATCTCAGTGGCCCGTTCCTAAATGGAACTGACAGTTTTGCCCCTTCTTCTTCCTGCATTGGTATTCATGAAGCAGCAGTTGCGATTGGACAATTTGATATACGTAATAATATTTTACGTAATTCAATGACAAATCCGGCCAATCCCACTCCCCCGACAGAAAACAGGGCATATGCAATTATGATTACGGCTACTGAAGCAGCAGGTGCCGGAATATTCTCACAACTTGATTACAACGACTATTATATTGATGGTTATCAGGGAAGTATAGCACATCGCTATGAGCCGAATGGTGCAGGTCCGTGGACCATATTTACAACTCTGGCTGAGTGGCAGGCATATACTGGTAAAGAATCACATACTATTACCGATAATCCTGTGTTTGTTTCCGAAACAGATCTTCATCCTACAAGCTATAACCTGAACAGTGCCGGACAATTTGTAATAAACAAGGATTATTCGAATGTAACCCGAAAAAATCCGCCTGATATGGGAGCTTATGAGTGGTCAGTACTGATTACTGATTATCATACTCTTGCCGCAACAAACATTGCCTCAACAACTGCAACTATTAATGGTGATATCAATACCAACGGCGAAGTTGTAGAGGTGTATATTGAATGGGGATTAACAACATCCTATGGTGGCTATGGTATTCCTGCAGGCTTAAATCAGTCGCAGCCTAAAATCAGATCGCTGAGCCTGGCACCATTAAATGCACCTATTACCGGATTAACACCTAACACAACCTACCATTATCGTTTCCTGGGATTCCCAAGTACATCATCCCAGGCCACACTGTACGGTACTGATATGACATTCACCACACTTCCTTTAGCTCCGGCAGTTGTAACAACTGCTGCAACAGCAGTTACAGCGGCAGCAGCCACTCTTAACGGTACGGTTAATCCTAATGCAGGTACAGCAACAGTTACCATCGAATGGGGGCTTACAACAGCTTATGGAAATACCGTTGCCGCTACTCCGGGCTCAGTTACAGGTACCACGGTGAACAATGTTTCAGCTGCCATCAGCGGACTTACTCCTTACACAACCTACCATTACCGCGTGGTTGCAACCAATGCCGGCGGAACAACTAATGGTAACGATATGACCTTTATAACAGTAGCAGTACCTTCATTGGTCAATACACTTGCAGCATCAAATATCGGCGAATCAACCGCTACTTTAAATGGAAGTGTAAATGCTAATTATGCACCTACAGATGTAACTTTCGAATGGGGCCTTACTAATACATACGGAAATATAGCAAATGCAAATCCTGTTCAGGTAACAGGCAGCACGCTCACACCTGTATCAGCAGAAATCACTGGGCTCACACAGCTAACAACTTACCACTTCAGGTGTGTTGGTACAGGTCCTGGTGGAACTGTGTATGGTGCAGACCAGGTTTTTACATCAGGTTGTTTCACGCCAGTCTTACCAGGAACAATTTCAGGATCGCAAAGTGTTTGTAAGAATACCACAGGTATTGTTTATTCAATTGACCCGATGGTAAGTACAACCGGGTACAACTGGACTGTTCCTTCAGGGGCAACTATTGTATCGGGTGCCGGTACAACCAGCATTACCGTTGATTACTCAGTTTCTGCCGTAAGCGGCAATATTACAGTAGCCGGTACAAATATTTGCGGTTCAGGTCCTGTAGCGCAATATGCCATAACTGTTAACGAGTTACCTGTACCCATAGTTAACGGTCCGGTTTCGATGTGCCAGAATTCGACTGGAAATGTTTATTCAACCGATGCAGGAATGACTAATTATACATGGAGTGTTACCGGCGGCACAATTACGGGTGGAACTGGTACGAACTCAATTGTTGTTACCTGGAATACGACAGGAACCCAATCAGTGAATGTAAACTATGCCAACACAAATGGTTGCTCAGCAGTTACGCCTGTTTCATACCCTGTTGAAGTATTAACGCTTCCGGTTCCTGTTATCAGCGGAGCAAACGTTGCCTGCGAATCTTCGGCATACCTCGATTATACCACCGAAGCCGGAATGACAAATTATGTTTGGGATATGACTCCTAACAGTGGAACCATAACACAAACCGGCACCAACCTGGTTACAATCTTCTGGAATGCTGCAGGTGCAAAATGGGTAAGTGTATCCTACACAAATGCAAATGGATGTAGTTCTGCAGTCCCAACTGTTTATAATGTAACTGTAAATCCTTTACCAGCTGCACCAGGTGCAATTAACGGACAGGCTGAAGTATGTGCCGGAACCAACGCCGTTGCCTATTCAGTGGCAGCAGTTACAGGTGCAAATTCATATGCATGGACACTTCCGGCAGGAGCGGTTATTGCAACCGGAACGGGAACCAATTCTATAACGGTCAATTTCGGTGCAAGTGCAACTTCAGGCAATATCTCTGTTGTTGCCCAGAATTCCTGTGGCGACGGACAGCCATCCGTAAAGGCCGTTACAGTAAGTTCACTGCCTGCTGCAGCCGGAGCTATCAACGGTATGTCAACGGTTTGCCAGGGATCAAACAGTGTAACCTATACCGTAGCCGACATCACAGGGGCAACCACTTATACCTGGACTATACCTGCCGGTGCTACTATTATATCAGGAGCAAATACCAGCAGTATTACGGTTGATTTCAGCCTTGCAGCTACATCAGGCAGTGTTACCGTTAGCGGTGCAAATCTCTGCGGAACAGGAACTTCATCAGGCATGGTTGTTACAGTTAATGTAAAACCTGCAACTCCTGTTATATCACAGAGCCTGAGTATCCTTAGCAGCAATGCACCTGCAGGAAACCAATGGTACCGCGACGGTGTCCTTATTCAGGGAGCCGTAGGTCAGACTTACGAGGTAACTGAGGACGGAACCTATTCAGTAATAGTTACTCTTAACGACTGTAGTTCTGATGTTTCGAACAGTATTTTTGTACTCTTTACAGGAATTGAAACCCTTGATGCAGAGGTATTAAATGTTTATCCGAATCCATCGGATGGTGCATTCTGGTTATCGGTTAACTCACAGGTTAACAGCTTGTTTGATATGGAAGTATTGAATAATACCGGTACCTGCGTTTTCAAACTGAATAACCTGCAGGTGAATGGTACATTTAAACAACATTTTGATCTGAGTCACCTTGCTGCAGGCATGTATACTATTGTTCTGCGTTCGGATTCAAAACAAATGGTTAAGAAGATTATAATTAAAAAGTAACACGTTCCATTGCTTAGTTGAAAAGACCGCCTCAACTATTGGGGCGGTCTTTATATTTGAAATAACCCCAAAAGAAAAGGTTAATGACCTCAAAATATTATTTCTATAAAAGGATTATTTTAATAATTTAGCAAGATAATACGAAGATTGAAACAAAACCTGGTCAATTCGGTTGTAATGTGGAGTTGATTTGAAACCAATATTTAAAATCAGTGACGCAATAAATAAAATAGAAATCAAACCAAAATAATTAAACTTTCCAAATGATGAAAAACAGTCCTTTCCAGATGAAGAAGATCATTCTCGGCATTATTTTTTTAGCCGGTATCGCCAGTTTGTCAACAGCGCAGAACATTAGGTTCAACGCTTACACTGCTTATGTTTTCGACGATAAAGTTGATTCCTATTACGACCCTTATAATTACTATAACGGAACAATTAACGGGGGCTTCCAGTGGGGAGGCGGACTCGAATTTATGGTAAATCAATCGAAGGGCGTTGAACTCAAATACCTGCGCCGCGATGCTATTGCTCCAATGGAATATTATAAGGATGGTAGTGTGAAATTCAAAGATTTTGAACTTGCCATGAACTATATTTTATTAGGCGGAAGCAATTATTTTAAAACCGGGGGTAAAGTGGAACCCTATGCCGGAGCTGCTTTGGGTATGAATATTTTAACGATCAAAAATGCAGAACCAGGCACCGATAACACAAGCACCAAATTTGCCTGGGGCTTAAAACTCGGAACAAATATATGGGCCAGCGATAAAGTAGGTATAAAATTACAGGCCGATTTATTGTCCGTGGTTCAATCAGCCGGAGGTAGTTTCTATTTTGGTACTGGTGGAACCGGAGCCGGAATAGCCGCTTATTCTACTGTTTACCAATGGGTACTTGGCGGAGGTCTTACTTTTAAGTTAGGGAAATAGTAGCTGTTTTTCCTGTTCTCTTAAAAGTTCAAAGAAAAAATAGACCGGATGCTATCTGGCTCCGGATTAATAGTCAGGGTTTGACTTACCGTTAAACCCTGACTTTGTTTAAATCTGCAGGCAAGTGCAATTTCTGCCCTGTTTAGGAACACGAACAGTTTCTATTTTTAAATTCCTTCGAAAACTAAAATCCCAAACAAGTAAAATGACTATCCGAATCTTATTCCGTAAAGTGTTATTACTGAGTTGTTTTTCGATTATACTTTTTGCTAGTGATGCTTTAGCCCAGCGTCCGAAAGTAGGCCTGGTTTTAAGCGGCGGAGGTGCAAAAGGAATTTCGCATATCGGTATTTTGCAGGCTATCGACAGTGCCGGACTTAAAATCGATTACCTAACCGGCACCAGTATGGGCAGCATAATCGGCGGATTGTATGCCATCGGGTATTCGGGCAGGGAAATAGAAAAAATAAGCGATAACCTCGATTGGGATGCCATTTTGAGTAATAAACCCAATTATACTGATATCAGCATTGACGAAAAGGACGAATACGGAAAGTACTCGGTCGAACTCGGGATTAAAGATCTTAAACCACAGATAGGCACCGGCCTTATTGAATCGGAGGAACTATGGCTAACGTTGAACAAATTGTTTTTCCCGGTTTACAATATCAAGGATTTTTCGAAATTCAGCATCCCGTTTAAATGCATTGCTACCGACCTCACTGATGGTAAAGCAGTTGTGCTTTCGCATGGTGAAATTGTAACTGCAGTCCGCGCCAGTATGGCTATACCAAGTGTATTTACCGCTATTGATTACGATTCGACCAAACTTGTTGACGGAGGTATAATCCGGAATTTCCCGGTAAAAGATATTAAAGAAATGGGCGCTGACATTGTAATTGGTGTAAACCTGTTTACCGGTTTGCCCGATATTTCGAAGCTCAATAATGTGCTGGATGTATTTTACCAGATCACCCAATACCGCGATGCCGAAGACCTGGTGGAAGAGAAGAAAATCTGTAACCTTATCATCGAACCACCTGTGGGGAAATACAGTGCCGGAAGTTTTGATGCGGCCGATTCGATCATGCTGATAGGGAAAATGATGGGGAATCTGTATTATCCTTATTTTAAGCACCTTGCCGATTCGTTAAATAAACTTTATCCGATTGATTACACTCCATTTGGCCGGTTGCCGAAAAATGAATCAGTTGTTATTGACCAGGTTGATTTTGAAGGGATTAAGAATACCAGTATGAGTTTACTCTCCGACAAAATACAGATTAAACCAGGGCATTCGTATTCGGCCAGGCAGATTAACAAAGGGTTTAGAAAAGCATACTCAAGCCGTTATTACGACAATGTGTATTATGAACTGAAACCTACTACGGAGGGCCATGCCAGGTTAGTGTGTAAAGTAAGGGAATCGCTTTTAACACAAGTGAAACTGGGATTGTCGTTTCATTCATACAGCGGGGCAGCGTTGCTGGCTAATGTAACCGTCAGGAATTTATTGCTCGACAAGTCGCGTACCATGATTAAAGTTGCTGCAGGCGAGTATTTCAGGTTATTGGTTGAACACAAACAGGCTTTTGGGCCCAAAGCAAACAACTACTTCAATTTTAGTTTCAGAACGGAGAACCTGCCGTTAAATCTTTATGATGGATCGCAGATAACCTCCTTGTACAACGTAAATTACTCGCAGTTTGATTTAAATTATACCAGGGTTATAGGAACCGATCTGAGCCTTGCAGCCGGCATAAGGTATAGGCGGAATTTTTTCGCGCCCGAAGTAGCTGACAACTTCCAGGTAGAAGGCAATATGAGCACTGCCTACGCCTATCTGAGGTCGGAAGCTAAAACTATAAACCGAAGACTTTATCCGACCAGCGGATACGAATTTTCGGCCGAAGCAGGTATTGCATTTAACCGCAGGGCACAAATTAATGCTTTTAATACGGAGGGAAATGCAACCGATGTTTCGGAAATAGTAGATGGCAAGCCCGAATATTACCGCTTTATGTTAAGCTATGCCAGGTACTATCCGATAAGCAGGAAATATGTGTTTTTGTACAATTTCCAGGCAGGTTTGACGCTGAATTCGCAGGGGTTTATTTTCGATAATTTTTATTTGGGCGGTGTAGAGCAGCTTTACGACAGGCAGTCGGTATTTGTGGGGCTTAACGAAGGGCAAATTACAACAACCTCCATAACATCATTACTGGCTGGTTTACAATACAATTTAGTGGGAAGCCTTTTCATTACAGGCAAAGCGAATTCAGGATTTTACAATTTCAGCACCGGGGAGAAAGTGTATGATCCGGATGAGGTGAAATGGATAAATGGTTTTTCGTTGGGAGCGGGTTACAATCTGAGTATCCTGCCTATGGAATTTACAGCTATGTATTCGCCCGAAATAAATGCCGTATATTTACATGTTAAAATTGGATTTTTGTTTTAATGTATTGATTTAGAATTGGTGTTATCGCAGCCAGCTGGTTCCGAAAACAATATAGAAGGCAAAGTCGTCGGTGCTTTTCGCGAAGTCCATTCCCATCTGCAACCCGAATTTGCGTGCCATCAGGTACCTGAACC
>CAZBZA010000031.1:0-16654 GCA_964495865.1 uncultured Lentimicrobiaceae bacterium | reverse complement strand
CCCAGGTTAAAGTGCCAACCTTGTAACCCTGCGATAGCATCTTTTTCGATTCGGTAACACTCACTAACGATCCGTTTATATTAAAAACTTCGAGGTAAGCATCAATAGTGGCATCGAAGAGATTGACATCAAAATCAACAGAAATTTCTTCGCTGAAAGGATTTGGAAAAGCATTTATACCTGTGATAGTAATTTGCATATTTTTAGTAACCACAAATGAAATGGTAGCTTCCGACGAATTATTAAAAACATCCCAGGCTTTTAGCGTAAGCGTATGATTGCCTTCGGAGAGCTGTGAAAACTTGTATCTTACTTCGCCCGAACGATAGCTGTCGAGGTCGGCACTGTAATAACTGTTAAGTACGATAGAGGATGAATTATCCCCGTCAATGGTAGCTACAATATCATGACCAATAGCATTGCTGATGGTATTGATACCGCTTTCATCGTTGAGTTGGGCTATCAGCATGGGACTGTCACCTGTAATTCCGCCATCTTTAAAATTCAGATTATCCATAAACAACGAAATCTGCGGCCCTGTAACATCCGCACTTTCGTCGCCTGAGCCGCCGATTATGATTTGCTTGCAAAATCCATGAGCATCGGTGGTTGCATCTTCAGCGTAATATGAAATTTTACCCGGACCATAGCTATAATCAATATCGCGTGGGACAATGAAATTAACTGTAAAATCGCCGTTTGTAACGGTAGCCCTGCCCTGGTAAATATAATTATCCTGAACCGTATATTTATCGGGCCAATCACCTGGCTCGGAACCCAGGGTATTGAGTGTACGGACTTTATCGAATACTTTTACATCCAGAATACCATTAAAGCTATTGAGTTTATTGCCTTCGTTATCAGCAATTATCCCCTTAATCTCAACCGGACTCATGGCTGAAATGGTATCTGTATTTTCACCGGTTGGCATCCCGTTTATCTCGGTGGTTACAACCTGATGTTTGGGATATGCAAGTCGCAGCGCAGGGTTACCAAGTAAAACAAAATTGCGGATAAGAGAGGCGTCATTACTGCCCATTTTATTTTTTGCATGAGCAATCACATCTCCGAAGCGGGGATACTCACCATTATATTTTGAGAAAAGCGTATCATAAAAATACAGCGTGAGCCCGATATTAGTTCCAGCATTTGCCAGGCGTGTAGTTGTAAACAATGCGATACCTCCGCCGAGGGGGTTCAGAAAAACATGCTCTCCGGCCGATACACGGTTAGGATCATCATAACGGCTGAATTCGCAGGTTGCAGTCATAAAAACAGGCATAGTGTTGTAGTTAGTCCACGAATCAATATCGCGAACAGTAAGAATGGATTCGTCAGCCCATCCTGTTTCGCCGCCATGTCCGGTATAATTCATAACCAGCACCCCATTTGAAACATTTGTATTTATAGCCGTATTGGCATCAGGGCATCTCTGTCCGCTAGGAGTAGATACCTGTTTATATGCATCGAGATATACTTTATTTACATTATAAACAGGGGCGATATTTTCGACGCGTGGACAAATTTGTTTTTCCACCTGTCGGAAATGGGTATTGCCGTCGCCATCGTCAGCAACAAAACAAAGTTTATTACGCCAGTCGCCCATGGTAGCTTCCGAATTGGTTGCATAGAAAATACTTTTATCAACGGCGTTTTTTGCCTGATCAACAGTAGCTACAGGGAATCGTCCGACTCCGACATCAATAAGACCAACAGCGTCATTTCCTTCACCTTCGTCGAGTATACCGAAGAAATCATCGCTTGCATAGGAATACACCGTATTAAGCGACTCTTTTGTTTGAAATGTAAGAACACGGTTAGTGTTTGCAGGAACGCGGTCCTTAAAATCGAAAGAACCATCGCCAAACAGCAGAAGATATCTGAGCTTGCTTCCAGCTTCGGGCCGGGTGTACAATAAACGGGCAAAATCGCGGATAGCAGATGCGTCAGGAGCTCCTGAGGAAAATTCGTTGAATACCTGTTCGTTGGTTGCTACAGTAACAGTCAGTCCGTCGAAGGAGCGGTGATGGTCGGCCAGCCTGTTTGCTTCACCCAGGTAATCGGCATGTGTAACAATGAGCATATCGGTCGAGGTAATACCATGCAAATCCTGGTTCACCACTTTTTCGGTAAAAGTTACCGAAAGAAAAGCAGTTTTATCCCAGGCCGTAAAATACCTGAGCGAATCAGTTTTCAGCACAAACCGGCTAACATCACCATTCAGGCTGGAAAGCACACGTTTAGCCCTGAGAGGATCTGTAACATCCCATATTGTTACATTTGAGGAAGATGACTGTAGCTGGAAATCAGTTATATGACCTTCGTAGGCTGAAAGCGGATCGGCAAAAGCCATTTGTCCGCCTGAAAATTTAAGATCGCGGCTGATATTGAGTTCTACCCAGTCGAGCCAGCCGATAGCCGTTCCCATTCCGTTGTATTGAAAAGAAATTTTCATTTTCTCGTTATCCGGATAAAAACTCTTGGTTTCGATACGTTCAGTTGCATAATTGTAATTGCCAAAAGCACTGCACGATGGGGTACCAACCGTATTCCCATTAACATAAACGGTATAATTTGTCGAAGTAGTTGAACGTGAAGTTACCCGGTAACGGATCCATGATTGCTTTCCAACTTTAAGGTTGGGGAAAGTAAATTCTGGAAGTTCAAAAACGCGGGTATTGGCATCCATGCGCTCTCCAACCCAATCCTTACCGGAGCTTATAAAATTAAGAAGGTCTTTTTCATAAAAAACACTTTCAATAAAACCGGTACTTGTATAGTTAGGCTCAAGTGGTGATTGTTCCATATCTTCAATCCGCAAACCAGCTCCACCATCGAAATTGAGGAAATAATAGGTAAAGTCGGAGTAAATATTTCTTGTATGCTCAAACTTGGCTGTAGCCTTATTAAAATAGATTTTATCAGGCGCTGTGCCATAAAAAAGGATATAATCTCCTGATGCAAACACAGCAGGATTAGCAGTTACTACCTGTATAGCATTTTCGGTAAGATCATCATAACGGGAGGTCTTGTTGGCCTCGGGTAAAACTCCACCGCCATTGCCAAACAATCGGATGTTCTCAGGTTTAACCGCCGACATATCAACACCCATCGCCTGCATTTCGGCATAAGTAATTTTATAAACACCTGTTTTATCGAGTTTAATTTTATACCAGTTTCCGGCAGCAAGTACCGAATTTGATGCATAGGCTGACGATTTTAAAGAGGCACTTTGCGCAGCAGAAGGAATATAAACCACATCAATGGTAAAAGATTTCAGGCGCATGATGCCGCCATCGGGATTGGCAACCAGTGGAACAATAGTAAGCATAGCCATAGTAACACCTCTTTCGGTACCTGTTACAATAACCGGGGTGAGCGTTTCGGTTGGCTGAAGGGTATAGGTAAGTTTTTCAAGCTGTTCATTGCTTACCGGTTCCCATTCGGTATGAGTTATTAGAATATCACAACTTCCGGCAGCGGCTGGCAGGGCAAATTTCTCGAAAAATTCGGGAGTATAATTTCTGGCGGCATTGTTATTCAACCCTTCAGCAAAATAAGCTTTAACAGGCTCATAGTTTATACCCTGAATGTCCTGTACCCCTTGCCAGTTTATAACTACTTTACGCTGGAATCCCTGGCTAAACAGCGCAGTTTGAACCAAAAGCACCATAAGTGATGCGACAAGTATTTTCTGATATATTTTCATTCGCAGTTATTGTTAAATGGAGGTAGTCAATTTGAATTCAGAAGCTTTGCCTGTAGAGTATTTTCAGCTTTATGAGTAGAGCAGATAGTAATAATTTAATGTTGGTAACAGCTACAAACAGTATTTGTAGCACGTTAATTTTACTATTCCTTGTTATTATAAATCATTTTACCCGACGATTGCGCATTAAGTCCGTTTGAAGTTCGTACAATAAGGTTGTAGAGATAAACACCAGGTGCCACCGGGCTTCCGTTCTGGCCCATGCCATCCCATCGTATCGGAGTACTTACTGAACCATTTTGCGGGTCCGTTTGCTCAATAACTTTAATAAGCTGTCCGGAGAGTGAATAAATTTCGGCGCGGGTGGCGAATTCAACTCCCTGCTGGTTATGTTCAAAAACAATATCAGTATATTGCGAAAAAGGATTCGGGAAATTGTAAATATCCGAAATCACAAATTCGCCTGACGAATGAACTTCGAAATTAATAACTGCTTCGGACGAATTATTGAACACATCCCATACTTTTACCGTAACCGTGTGCTTACCAACTGATAACAGAGAGAATGGAAACCAGATATAGCCGCTTTTAAACGTATCGTAATCCGATTCGTAAAATTCATTAAGGATATAAGGTTCAGAAGTATTTCCATCCAGAATGGCAGTAATGTCATGACCTATCCCATTGCCGATGGTATTGATTCCGCTTTCGTCGCTTACTATAGCCAGCAAACGTGCATTCTGGCCGGTAACTCCTCCATCGCGGAAACGCAGATCATTCATATACAAGCTAATCTCCGGACCGGTATTGTCAGTGGCCTGCTCTTCCACTGAGCCACCAATAATTATATCCGAATAGTGCCCACCGGCATCGCGGGTTCCATCGGTTGCGTAATAACTTATTTTGCCGGAATCGAAGCGGTAGGCAATATCCTTGGGTACAATAAACGTAAAGCTGAAGTTTCCACCTTCGACATTGACTTTGCCTTTGTAAAGCAGGTTTTTCCGTAAACGGAACGAGTATTCCGATCCGCCATCGTTGGCAAGAGTTTTTAAGGTAGTCGATTTATCGAAAACTGATGGATATAGAGTACCGTTAAAATCAGAAACAAGGTTTCCATCAGTATCCGTAATTTTTCCTTCGATAGTCACTTCCATGTATGCTTTTAAAGTATCAGCTCCGTTGCCTGGCTCGCTACCGTTAACGCGGGTAGTTACAACGTTTAATGATGGGAAGTTGATATGCAGCGCGGGATCACCAAGCAGCACATATTTTCGTCCGTTTTCATTTGCACCTTTATCGCGTTTTGATTTCATGATAATATCACCCATTCGGAGACGCTGACCATCTGGTTTGCTCAAAGCATACTGATAAAATTTCTTATTGAGTTCAAAATTCGGAGTTCCATAAGTCGGCCTGGTAGTGGTAAACAATGCTATTCCACCGCCAGCGGGATTGGTGAGTACCATTTCACCTGCAGCTTGCCTGCCCGGATCATCAAAACGGCTAAATTCGCAGGTAGCGGTAACAAAAACGGGCAAATTGTTGTAATTCGACCAGTTATTGATCTCATTTACAGTGAGTACTTCTTCGTGCGCCCATCCAGTTTCTCCGCCATGACCGGTGTAATTAAGTATCAGGCTGCCTTTCTCTACGCGCTGGGTAATGGCCTTATTTACTTCAGGATAGCGGTTACCGCCAGGAGCCGAAATCTGAACATAGGAGTCGAGGTAGATTTTATCAAGATTTATTTCCGGATAATTATTTTCAATATCAACAGCCATTTGCTCCGACTGATTAATATGATCATTCAAATCTTCATCATCTGCCACAAATGTGATAATATTCTGCCAGTCGCCATTGGTTTCAACCGAAGGAACCGAATAGTGGATTATTTTATCCACAGCCTGTTCTGCCTCCAACGCCGTTTTAACCGGTAACCGTCCTATCCCGATATCGACTACATCTGCATAGGAAAGGCCTTCATTGTCGTCGAGAGTACCAAAATAATCATCAGTTACGAGTGATCTAATTGGATCGAATGATTCAGTTGATTGCCATGAAGGTACAAAATTGGTATTTGAAGCAATCTTATCTTTATAATCATAGGAACCATCGCCAAAGAGCAACAGATATTTAGGCATATTCACCGCTGGGGATTTATCATAAAGCATTTTCAGGAAATCGCGAATAGCCGTAATGTCGGCTGTCCCTGAAGAAAACTCGTTATAAATCGTAATCGGATCAATAACCAAAACATCAAGATCTGAGGTGGTTGCATGAAATGTTGCCAGTCTCACAGCCTGCTGCATAAAAACCTGGGGAGCTAAAATAATAAAGTCCGCGCCTGAGGAAGCATGCAGGTTTTGGTTTTGAAGTTTCTGCACAAAACGAGGTTTCAGATAGGCGTTATCATCAAAAGCAACAAATTGCCTGATGGTATCTGATGCTAATTTAAAAACTAGGTCGTTACCCTGAACTGTTGTTTCGACCTGGTAAACGCTCGATGGATCTGTAACTTCCCACAATCTTACTTTTCCTGCTGCATTACCTACTTTATATAAGGATATCTTACCTTGTCCGGAACTCCGGCTATCGCGAAAATCGAGTTGTCCGCCGGTAAAACTTAACTGGCAGCGGGCATTAATTTCCAGGAAATCGAGGTAACCCGCAGCTGTATTTGATGTTTTATTATATTTTACATCCATTTTTAAAGGAAGCGTAACAGACTGCAATGCTTTGTAAGCAGTACTTCCGGTTGCAACCGGACTATTGGAGTAAACGGAAACAGGCGAATGACCTGCTGACCAGCTTTGGCCTCCGATTGAAAATTCAAATGAACTGGCATTTACTGATTTTGCCGCGGTTACAGTCCGCACATTAACTTCGCCACCAGCGGCAAGATCCGGCACATCAAACGAATATGACCGGGTAAGTATCACATCAAAAATCTGGGAGAACCATTGCCTTCCTGATTTAATCAGATTAAAGCTGTTTTCGTCATAGGTAGAATAAAAATCATACGCATTTACAATGTCGGTTTCGCTTCCGGTTGAACTTTTCAAGACAGAGACCCTTTTTCCTGTGCCACGGTCTGGGGTAAGAAAATAACAGATCGTATCGGCGTATAGATGGGTACTGTGCTCCCACATCTGCATCGGAGAATTGTATTTCCAGGTAACCGGTCCCTGGGCGTAAAATAAAATCTGATCACCCTGATCGAACGATCCGTCACTTTGACCTGTAATTTCAATAGATTTTTCGGGTAAATCATCGGCACGTTTTCCGGAATTGGCTTCGGGAAGCATGGATCCGTCGCGGCCAAATATCCCTATTTTATTGGGATTCAATGTGGAAGGGTTAATACCCATTGCCACAAGGTCGTTATACTCAATACGGTAGATGCCGGTTTGTGTTAAAGCAATTTTATACCATTCGCCTTGCGAAAGCATTGAATTTGATGCATAATTCCTGACAGTGGCTTTTACCGGCTCGTCCTGTTCAGCAAACTGGATAGTAAAGGAAATAAGTTTATGTACCTCATTTGTAGCTACATCCCTGAGAAATGGCATAATATCTATATGAACACCTTTATCTTTCCTGCTGATAACCTGATGCGATGAAAAAGTGAGCTTTGAAGGCACTTGATTTTCAAACGAACTCATTATCAGCTTCTCATCAGGAGTAAGGTGACTATATTTGCAATCGGACAGCGTGATTTTGGAGGAAATATTATCGGCGAATATAGTTTCAGTCCATACGGGCAGCTTACCCGTTTCCGGAAAGTAAGCCCCATCAAAAGCTAAATTTTTTAATGCACTATCATTAATAATTGTAATGACAGGCTTCCCCCACACAATTGTACGACTAAAATCCTGAGCCATTGAGGCTAACGGGATCAGTAACACCAGTATAAGGAGATGAATATATATAGGTTTTTTTTTCAACAATTTTCGCGCTTTAACTAATCATTAGAAATCATACAACAAATAAAGGGACATTTCGTTTTAAAAAGGTTGTGTTAATGAATCGTAAAATTGATATTTGAATCCCTTATTAATCACTGCAAATTCAAACGAAAAAAACATATCAATATTGCAATTGCAGAGATATTTTGACAGATCGCAATAAATTAGCGTTTTTTGTCGTAATATTGTCCTCATAAAACCGATGCATACGAGAACAGCCATCATATCAGTAATCACTGTTTTAATCCTTTCCGTTACCAGTGTTTCGGGACAGGATGTGGCTTTTTCCCAATATTATGCAAACCCTGTATTCCTAAATCCTGCCCTTGCCGGCAACAAGGTTTGTCCACGGGTAACAATGAATTACCGCAACCAGTTTCCCTCATTAGGCAGTCATTATGTCACTTACAGTGCCGGAGCCGACATGCATGTGAATGCAATTTCCGGCGGTGTTGCTGTTTTAGCTACCGCTGATATGACGGGGCCTTTGGCATCCTTCTCGGGAAGCGCAGTTTATTCGTACCGCTTAAAAATCACCAATAAAATTACCATGAATGCCGCGTTGCAGGCTGGATATTTTCAATACAGGCTAAATTGGGAAGACCTGATTTTTGAAGATATGATCGTTCCGGGAACGGGTGAAATTGTTGCCGGGAGTGAACCTCAGCCAGACAAGACAAACGTTGGTGATGTTGATTTTTCGACCGGCATGGTAGTAGGATATAACGAAAGGCTATATATAGGAGCTGCATTTCATCATATTACGATGCCCGACCTCGCTTTTTACCAGGGAAACACCAGTCGGCTCGACATGCGTATTACCGTTCATGCAGGAGCTTTGTTTGATTTGCAGGAAGGTTTGCAAGGCAGCGAAAACGAAAGGCTTTCATTTTCGCCTAATGTGGTATATATGCAACAAGGCGAATTCCATCAGCTTAACGGCGGAATGTATGTAAACTTCTATCCTTTTGTTACAGGTTTATGGTTGAGGCATAATTTCGAAAACCCTGATGCGGTAATTGCTCTTCTTGGATTTCAGCAACCTGAATTTAAAATCGGATACAGTTTCGACTTTTCACTCAATAAAATAGGAATGCCCGGAGGTGGTGCACACGAGTTATCCTTCGTATGGTTATTACCCTGCCCGAAAAAAGAATTTAAGTACAAGGCAATAAAATGCCCAAGTTTTTAGTTAATACCCAAACAAACCATTAAAAAGAGATGGCTAACTACAGCAAAATAGCAACAAAAGTATTGTTTGTAGCAACAATTGCACTTCTGGTATCTTGTAAGAGCTTTCAGAAAGAGAAATCGCGTACTACAGGATGGAGCTATAATGACCCCAAAAACGGCGGCTTTGAAGTATCTGATTACAGTGAACCTATTACCGGTCCCGGTCTGGTGTTTATTGAAGGCGGTACATTTACCATGGGCCGCATCAGTGACGACCCTATGTACGAGTGGAACAACATTCCCCGCAGGGTTACCATACCCAGTTTTTACATGGACGAAACTGAAGTCTCCAATTTAGATTATGTTGAATATCTGTATTGGCTGAACCGTGTTTTTGGAACCAGCTACCCCGAAGTTTACCGCAAAGCATTGCCCGATACTCTTGTATGGCGCGAAAAACTTGGCTACAACGAACCTCTGGTTGAAACATACCTTCGTCATCCTGCATACAGGGGATATCCTGTTGTAGGTGTAAGCTGGATACAGGCCAGTGATTATTGTTTATGGCGCACCGATCGCGTAAATGAAATGTTGCTCGTTCAATATGGCGTGCTGGAGCTTGATCCTGCACAAAAGGACGAAAACAACTTTAACACCGAATCCTATCTGGCCGGCCAATATACCGGACTGGTTAACAAACCCATGCGCGATCTCAACCCGAATGGAACAGGTGAGCGTCGTGTTCGCCTCGAAGACGGTATTCTTTTACCTAAATACCGGCTGCCAACGGAAGCTGAATGGGAATTTGCCGCTTATGGACTGATTGGAAACACTCATTTCGAACGTGTTGTTGAAAGAAGAATTTATCCATGGAACGGAACCATACTGCGTACTGATGATAAGAAATTTTATGGCAGCTATGTTGCCAACTTTAAACGAGGCCGTGGTGACTATATGGGAGTTGCAGGCAACCTGAATGATGGTGCCGAAATTCCTGCCGAAGTAGGTTCATACTGGCCAAACGATTATGGACTTTATAATATGGCTGGTAACGTTGCCGAATGGGTAATGGATGTTTATCGTCCGTTAAGTTTCGAAGATGTTAACGACTTTGCTCCTTTCCGTGGAAACACCTTCCAGACACGAATTACTGATGCTGAAGGATACCTGGTTCCCAAGGACAGCCTTGGCCGCATCAAATACCGCGATGTTACTGAGGAAGAAGCAATGGGCCGTTTCAATTACCGTAAAGCTGACAACATCAACTACCTCGATGGTGACCATCAGTCACTAGCAGGTGTTGACTGGCTTACTCCTGCCGAAGACGGTAATACTACCAATAAAATGTACGAATACGGAGTTTCGTCACTTATCAGCGATAAAGCCCGCGTATACAAAGGCGGTTCGTGGCGCGATCCGGCTTTCTATTTAAGTCCGGCCGCACGTCGTTCGCTGGATGAAGGAATGTCAACCAACTTCATCGGGTTCCGTTGTGCAATGGGGCGCGTTGGAAGTTCAAAACGATAATTTAATCTCAAATTAATAAAAACCCATCCCTCATCAGGATGGGTTTTTTATTTTTATTACTTTGCAAGCTTAAAACCATTTCTGTGTTATGCGAAAAACCCTCGAAGAATTGTACGGTATCTTTTTGAAAAACAGGATTATATCCACCGATTCGCGCCAAATACATCCCGGCTGCCTGTTCTTTGCATTGAAGGGGGATAACTTTGATGGGAATAAATATGCTAAAAAAGCAGTTGAGGCAGGCGCCGATTATGCTATAATTGATGATGACAACTTCGAAGATCAACAAACACTGCTTGTTGATGATGTGCTGCTAACCCTCCAGCAACTGGCTAATTTACACCGCAGGAATTTCCAAATACCTGTTGTAGCCATCACCGGAAGTAATGGAAAAACCACAACCAAAGAATTAATGAATGCAGTGTTAAGTCAAAAATATAAAGTTACCGCAACTAAAGGGAACCTGAATAATCACATTGGAGTTCCTTTAACCCTGCTGGGAATAACTGATAACACACAGCTTGCAATCATCGAAATGGGAGCCAACCACCAGGGCGAAATTGCAAATCTGTGCACTATCGCTGAGCCAACCCATGGATTGATCACCAATATCGGAAGGGCGCATCTGGAAGGATTTGGCGGTTTCGAAGGTGTTATTAAAGCAAAAAGCGAATTATACACATGGTTACGATATTCGGATGGAGAAGCATTTGTAAACGCGGGTAACCCGATGCTGATGGAACTCACCGCAGGAATGAAAAGGACTTTATATGGTTCGCAGGAAGATGCTTTTTCCAGTGCTGTGGCTAAGGTTGACTCGGAAATGCTTGCTATTGATTGGATAACAGAAAAAGGAAGCATATCGATTGAAACAAATCTTGCCGGAAATTATAATTTTGAAAATGTGATGGCGGCTATTTGTACAGGGATGTTTTTTGGTGTAGCGGCTGAGGAAATCAAGACCGCAATATGCAATTATCTGCCATCCAACAGCCGTTCGCAAGTGATGAAAACGGTAAAAAATGCTGTCATTCTTGATGCTTATAATGCAAATCCGACAAGTATGCAGGCCGCAATTGAAAATCTCCGGCAGGTAAAAGCCATGCATAAAATGGTAATATTAGGTGATATGCTTGAACTTGGCGATGAAAGCCTGGCTGAACACAGTGCGATTGCAAAATTGATTGAAGAATCAAACTTTGAAAAAGCAATACTGGTCGGAACAGATTTCACGGAAGTGGCTCACAGCATTTTCACATGTTTTCGAACCTCGGAGGAAGCACGTGATTGGCTCAAAACCCAAAATATTACAGGATATACAATATTAGTGAAAGGCTCGCGGGGAATAAAAATGGAGAATGTGCTTGAGGCACTTTAAACAAGTTTGTTAAATTTTAACATTCGAACCATTAAAAAATATCAACAGCAATGAAAATAGGTATAATTATCGAAACCAAAGAGTACGAAAAAGCATGGAATGCATTTCGTTTCGCTGTAACTGCCAAAAAATCGGGCAATGAAGTAAAAGTTTTTCTGATGGGCGAAGCGGTGGAATGCGAAGGGTTAACACACGAAAAATATAATGTTGACGAACAACTGAAAGTATTTATCTCTCTCGGAGGTGAAGTGTTAGCCTGTGGCACATGTTTGAAATCGAGGCAATTAGGCGGCTCCGACTCATGCCCACTTTCAACCATGACCGACTGTGTAAATATGGTAACCTGGGCCGACAGAGTTGTAACCTTTTAATATATATATTTTGGCAACATTCAGAATTATCGGAATCATGTCGGGCACTTCCCTCGATGGTGTTGATCTGGCTCATTGCACGTTTACCGGAGAAGGAAATTCTTATTCGTTTTCTTTAGGAGCATGCGAAACTATTCCTTATCCGGCAACCTGGATTGAAAAGCTAAGGACGCTGCCCTCTTCAACCGCTCTTGAATATGCCGAAACCCATACTTTATATGGAAGGTATATCGGGGAACTGACCAGTAAATTTATCAGAAAATATAAATTGGAAGCAGATTTCGTTGCCAGCCACGGGCACACCATTTTCCACAATCCGGCAAAAAAATATACTTCACAAATTGGTGAAGGCGCTGCAATTGCTGCTGAGTGCGGCTTACCGGTTGTATGTGATTTCCGCACCGGCGATGTGGCTGCAGGAGGGCAAGGAGCCCCGCTGGTTCCAATAGGTGATGAACTTTTATTTGCTGATTACGATTATTGCCTGAACCTGGGTGGGTTTGCTAATATTTCGATGCAAATTAACGGTAAACGGGTAGCTTTTGACATTTCGCCGGCAAATATCATTCTTAATCACATTGCACATCTGGAAGGGAAAGCTTTCGATGAAAACGGGAAACTAGCTTCGAAAGGACGTATTGATTATAATCTGCTCGACACACTTAACGCCCTCAACTATTACAAAACACCACCACCAAAGTCGCTTGGCAGGGAGTGGATTGAAAAAGAAATACTTCCCCTGCTTGGTTTGGCAAACCTGAGCCACGAAGATATTTTATCAACGTTTTGCGAACATATAGCTATTCAGGTTGCGGCTTGTTTTCCTTCCGATCCACACAAGCAAATGCTTGTTACCGGTGGCGGAGCATTCAATACATTCCTGATTGACCGTATTGCGTCGCATACCAGCGTAGAGCTTATTATACCTGACCCAAATATTATTAATTTCAAGGAAGCGCTGGTTTTTGCGTTTCTGGGAATGCTGCGCATGCAGGCAAAACCCAATAGCCTAGCTACGGTAACAGGAGCTTCGCACAATGTAACGGGAGGTGCTGTTTATCTGCCATAAAACTGATATTTCGAACAGTAAAAAACACTCAAAAATCAAATAGATATTGTGCATGATTTTATATACTTTTGCGCCTTCTTAAAAAAAGTTAAAAGTTTGTTAAACAAACACATCTGTAATTAACCAAAGTAATACTTACAACCTAAACAACTTTTTATGAACCTTACGAATAAAGCGTTGATTGCAATGATTACCGGCATATTTCTTTTGTTGCCGGTTTTTACGTTTGCTGCTGTTCCTGCCGCTGTGCCTTTAATTTTAGGAATCCGGCTTGAGTTTATCATTTTTGCTCTTACCCTGGTTGGAGTTGCAGTATTTCACCATAAAACCATGTATGTTGCATTGGCTGGCCTGGGAACTATCCTATTGTTAAAATACATTTTTATGCCGGAGTTCTCTTTTGTTGAGCATCTGGCAGGAAATTCGCATCATGAGGGCGAATGGCGTACTTTGGTCAATCTGGCCGGTTTGCTTTTTGGTTTTGGGATTTTAGCCAAGATATTTGAAGAATCGGGAATTCCGGATAAACTTCCCTCTATTCTTCCCGATGACTGGAAAGGTGGATTTGCTCTTCTGGCTTTAATATTCGTGCTTTCGAGTTTCCTCGATAACATAGCTGCAGCAATGATTGGCGGTACAGTTGCCGTTGTTGTGTTTAAAGGGAAAGTTCACCTGGGTTACCTGGCTGGTATTGTTGCTGCCAGTAATGCCGGTGGATCCGGTTCAGTTGTAGGCGATACCACCACAACCCTGATGTGGATTGATGGCGTTAGTCCTTTAGATGTTACACATGCATATGTGGCTGCCATACCGGCATTGTTTATATTTGGTATTCCTCTATCTATTATGCAGGATCGATATAACAAAATTACAAAGGATGCCAGCAAAATTGTTAAAATTGATTCGATAAAAATAATGATCGTTGCCTTAATACTTACAGGTGCGATACTCACTAATTATTTCCTCGATTTCCCTGCTTTAGGCGTGTGGATTGCCATTGTTATAGGCTCGATGATCCGAAAAACCCCCTGGGACGAAATTCCAAAATCAATGCAGGGAACTATTTTCCTGGTTGCATTGGTTACCACAGCATCGCTAATGCCTGTTGACGAACTGCCTCCTGCTTCGTGGCAAACCGCATTTTCACTGGGTTTCGTTTCAGCTGTGTTCGATAATATCCCATTAACAAAACTTTGTCTTGAACAAGGAGGATACGATTGGGGAATACTTGCTTACACTGTAGGTTTCGGGGGGTCAATGGTATGGTTTGGTTCTTCAGCTGGGGTAGCCCTTTCGAATATATTTCCCGAAATGCGCTCGGTTGTAAACTACATAAAAGCAGGATGGATCGTTATTATAGCTTATGTGATCAGTTTCTTCATTATGCTTGGCATAGTTGGATGGAACCCTCACGAACCACACCGCGAAGTTAAGGGCGTTAAACATACCGAAAAGTCTATTTCGCCTGCAACCGAAAACCCGGTTTCGCATTAAGGATAGATAACTAAAATTACTGCTTCCCGGAGTTGTAATTTGAAAATTCTAAGAACACGGCTTTACGGATGTTTAGCCGTGTTTTTTATTTCTGCAAAATAAAAGAAGACATTTTCAGTTACTATTAACAAAGCACTGTTTAAAAGTACTTTAACCTGATCAGTTTGTTGCCTTAAACAGCAATACCTTTATAATGAAAATTTTTCACTTATGAGCAACGGAGTAATACTTCAGATAGTGCAAACAACGGGCGCCTACGCAGATACTGTTAACCAGGCACTTACATCAATACCTCAACCCGCTAAACCTACCGAGATTTCCCTCTCGATATTGGATCTTGCTATAAAGGGTGGACCAATCATGATACCGATTGCGTTATTATCCATTTTGGGTATCTACATTTTCATTGAAAGGTTTATGGTTCTCGGACGGGCATCGAAGGAAGATACCAATTTCATGAATAACATCCGCGACTTCATGCATAACGGCAGACTCGATTCAGCTTTGTCGCTTTGCAGGAATAACAATACCCCTATCGCACGAATGATTGAAAAAGGGTTACAACGACTTGGACGTCCGTTAGGTGATATCAACGCTGCCATCGAAAATGTAGGTTCGCTGGAAGTTGCAAAACTTGAGAAAAACATTTCGCTGCTGGCTACCGTTTCGGGAGCTGCGCCTATGCTCGGATTCCTTGGAACTGTAACGGGTATGGTAAAAGCATTCTATGACATGTCGATGGCTGGCAACAATCTCGACATACAATTACTTTCGAGTGGTATTTACCAGGCGATGGTTACAACTGTTGCCGGACTTGTGGTAGGTATTATTGCCTACTTCTGTTACAACATTTTAGTGGCAAGGGTACAGAAAATTGTTTTTATGCTTCAGTTCAGGGCTTCCGAATTTATGGATCTGCTGCATGAACCAGCTAAATAGCAGAATAGTTTGATGTAAATTCTTGTTTAAAAAAATAAACTATGGCTATTAAGTCGCAAAACAAAATAAGCACCGATTTCAGCATGGCTTCCATGAGTGACCTGGTATTCCTGTTGCTGATTTTCTTCATGCTTACTTCAACACTTGTAAGCCCTAATGCTATTAAGCTGCTGCTGCCGTCAAGCTCCAGCAAAACCATTGCAAAACAAACTACCACGGTTTATATCAACGATCTGAACCAGTTTTTTGTAAACGAAACACCTGCATCCGAAGTAAATATGCAACAGCTGCTTTCTCAGGCACTCATTGGACAAAACGAAGGTGTAATTGTTCTGCGTGCAGACAAATCAGTTCCTGTTCAGTATGTTGTAACAGTTATTGATGCTGTAAACCAAATGAACGATCTGTTGAAAACAAAACACAAAGTTATTCTGGCAACGAAACCAAAGGAATGATTGGACTTTGAAAACAAAATCCAAACTCCAAATTCCAAATTCCAAAGCTAATTTTCCCTTCTACCTAACCCCATGCTGACAAAGAACGAGCAAAAAGAACAGAAATCGCGTATAGCAGGCATAGCAGGAACCATTGTGTTTCATGCGTTGTTGTTGCTTTCGTTGTTTTTGCTTGCTCTTCATACTCCTTTGCCGTTGCCGAGTGAAGAAGGCGTTGAAGTGAATCTGGGTTACAGCGATGACGGAATGGGCGATATACAACCCGAAACCCCTGCATTGGCGCCAAGTGCAGCTCCACCTCCGAGCCAGGCCAAAGCGGACGATCAGCTGGTAACCGAAAAGAATGAAGAAACTCCGGCAATTGAAAAAATAAAAAAGAAAACAGAGAAAACTCCCACACCTGTAACTAAACCTGCGCCAACGGTCGAAAAGCCAAAAGAGCCGACTGTAAACCAGAAAGCATTATATCCCGGCAAGAGCACAAAAACTGCTGATGGCGGCAACCAGGGAATTACGGGAAAACCAGGCGACCAGGGAAAACCTGATGGTACACCCGGCTCACCCAATTACG
>CAZBZA010000030.1:0-17415 GCA_964495865.1 uncultured Lentimicrobiaceae bacterium | reverse complement strand
GATTAGTTTTCGTTTGTGCCATTATTTAATGGTGGTTGTCTATTCACTCTTCACTCTTCACTCTTCACTATTCACTCTTCACTTTTCACTCTTCATTATTCACTCAATAAGCCCTTTCGTTCCTTCCTTCAATAAAATTGATAAAAGATTTATTTACCACTTTATTGCCGCCGGGAGTAGGATATTTACCTGTAAAATACCAGTCGCCGGTATGATTGGGTATGGCCTGGTGCAGATCTTCGATGGTTTGATACACAATAGCCACTTCGGCTTTGCAGCCTGGTGGAGTGACCAGTTGCGCAATTTTTGCCGAAATCTGCTGTGGGGTAAACAAGTCGTAGATTTCTTTTACATGGTTAACTACCAGTTCTTTAGGTAATTTTTCCTGAGCTTTGCATTTTTTATATACTTCGTTCAGAATTTCATTTTGATGGCTTTCTTTCAATAATTCAATCGTGGCCGTGAAAGCGATAAAATCAGTTATTTTGGCCATATCTATACCATAACAATCCGGGTATCGGATCTGAGGAGCTGACGAAGCAATAACAATCTTTTTTGGCCCCAGCCTGTCGAGCATACGTATAATACTCTGCTTCAGGGTAGTTCCGCGAACAATTGAATCGTCGAGCACTACCAGGTTATCAATTCCTCTTCTTACTGTTCCGTATGTTACATCATACACGTGAGCTACAAGGTCGTTTCGCTGCGAGTCCTGGGTGATAAAAGTGCGGAGTTTGATATCTTTAACAGCTACTTTCTCAATCCGGGGTTTCAGTTTAAAAATTTCCTGCAATTGCTCCCTGGTGATGGCCGGCCCAGCCTGAAGAATTTTGTCCGATTTAATCTGGTCGCAAACATTATTGAGCTCCTCAACCAATCCGTAAAATGCTGATGCTGCAGTATTGGGGATATAGCTAAAAACCGTATTCTGCAAGTCATGACCCACTTCCGAAAGCACATTATGGGTTAACGCACTTCCTAAACGTTTACGTTCATTATAAATTTCTTTATCGGTGCCACGGCTGAAATAAATCCTTTCGAACGAACATGAACGCCTTGCAGCCGGTTGTTTGATCATTTCTTCCGTTACGGTTCCATCGCGGCGGATTATCAATGCATATCCCGGTTTAACCTCATGAACATCGTCGTACAAAACGTTCAATGTAGTCTGGATCACAGGTCGCTCGGAGGCTGCTACTACTATTTCATCATCCTTGTACCAAAAAGCAGGACGTATTCCGTTCGGATCGCGTAAAATAAAAGCATCACCATGTCCAATCATTCCTGCAATAGCATAACCGCCATCCCAATGTTCGGATGATTCGGAAAGTAAATCTTTGATATCCAGATTTTTTGCGATAAGCTCAGTACTTTCCTGTTTATTAAAACCTTCTTTTTTGAAACGATGATAAAGTTTCTCATTTGACTCATCGAGGAAATGGCCAATTTTTTCAAGGATAGTAACGGTATCAGATGTTTCAACCGGATATTGTCCGAACTGCACCAGGCGCTGGAACAACTCATCAACATTCGTCATGTTGAAATTTCCTGCCAACACCAGGTTGCGTGTCATCCAGTTATTGTAACGGACTACAGGATGGAGGTTTTCGATATTATTTGTCCCGAAAGTTCCATACCTGAGGTGTCCCATGAAAACCTCGCTGTAAAAAGGAACGTTTTTCTTCAGCCATATGGCGTCGTCGAGTTTTGCCGGATCTTTACGCTGTATATCCTGAAACGGCTTGTATATCTGTTTAAAAATATCATCAATAGGCGCTGCTGCATTCGACCTAACCCTGTCGATATAACGGTTACCCGGATTCACATTAAGTTTTATACTTGCCACACCTGCTCCATCCTGACCGCGGTTATGCTGTTTTTCCATCAGAAGATGCAACTTATTGATACCATAAAGTGTGGTGCCATATCTTGAATAATAATATTCGAGCGGCTTGAGAAGCCTGATAAAAGCAATTCCACATTCATGTTTTATTTGTTCACTCATGGTTTAGGTGTTGCGGTTGGAGATGTTAAATATTGAACCCAACTTATCGTCAGAAAACGAAAAAGAAACAGCAACAGGGGAAGAAATGTTTAGTTTCCACCTGTTGTTGATCATAAGTCAGTCATTAATGTTTAGTTTGCTTGAAGTTAATTTTTAATCAGCTTTTTACTGCCAGCATATCCCTCATTTGTGTAAAAAAGCAACACGTAAGTTCCTTTTGCAAATGAACTTACATCGAAAGTAAAGGGATTGCCAGAAGATGTTTCACTTTCTAGCATTTTACTTCCGGTAAGAGTTATCACGCTCATGCGCCTGATGTTGCCGGGTATTTCGACTGATACAATACTTTGGGCCGGATTAGGGAATACATTTACCAGGTCCATCAATGTGTTTTCGGGTATTGCGAATGGGGTTCCCTGGTCGTTGTAAAAGCAGGTATAAGTATATTTTCCTTCTTCTATAACCCAAACCCTGTTTGGCTGTCCATAAGGAAATTCAACAATGGAATCGTTCCAGGTGCTGTTGATACGAAATTTAAATTCGAGGCGGTCGCCGGGTAAAAAACCAGGTATGGTGATGAAATAAATTGCTGAATCCGTTCCGGGAACAATGGATAAAATATGTTTTGTGCCGTCGAAATTATTAAAAGTTCCGGCCACATCTACTGTGTCGGTGCGGGGACTAAACAAACTGTCGGCTATATATTCCGACATATTTACAATAAAATTCAGACTTCGAAACTGGGTTACAGTTTCAGTCACTACAATATCATCAATAGCTAATTTATCTCCCCCTGATGCTGTTGTAAGCCTGAATCCGATATAAACCATCTGGCTTGCAAATCCGGCAGCAGCCAGGTTAAGTTCCTGCTCTTCGAATGTTGAGGACTGCGATGATGAAAACTGTCCAACCCGTGGATTGAACAAACAGCCACTTACAGATTGTTCAGTATTTGAAATATAAATTTCATACGTATCAGTTGTACCTGGCGTAAGCGAAAGGCTTTTAAAAGTAAGTACCGATTGTTCGCCAAGGCGTATTGCAGGTGTAATAAACCAATCGTCGGCTGCAAGAGTTGTATCATAATCTGACGTTGCAACTGCAGCATGGTTGCTTCCGGTTCCAACAGTGGTTACTATCCATGGAACCGTTTTAAGTGTATCCCATTCAGTACCAGCCGGATCTAATTTATCGAGATTTACCAGTACATAATTTTGAAAAAGACTGGCCGTATCCTCGAAATTCTGGGAATAAACAACCTGCTGGGCATTTGCTGTAGCAATGGTTGCCAGGATAAACATGACTGCAATAGAAATTTTTCGCATCAAAAAGTTAAATTGAGAAACACTGCAAATCCGATTTAAGATGTATTGTTTTGACTAACAAATACTTATCGATAATTTGAAACTTGCAGTTTCGTTTGAAAGGTGCAAATTTACAAATTCCGCAACAATAAAAAGGTACTGAACAAATATAGGGTCCGGGAGTTATCTAATATTAGGAAATTTTAACGTTAATTTGCTTAACTTTCCTGCTGGCTTACTGTTTAAACAGACCTGTAATTCGAATGAATTCAACAGGAATAACAAAAAGGTTCGGAGTTGTCGGGTTTAATGATTTAAGATTATAAGATTACAAAATCCGAAAATTTAAATTGCGGATTTCTGAAGTTTAATAAGAATCATGAATTAAAAAATCCCCTTATAGTACCAACTTTCAATAAAATTAATTCTTATCACTAAAAAATGCGTTCAGTGCAGTTTCTTATTTTTTTCAGTATTGTTATACTGATTTACAGCCTTGCTAATTATTACATCTACATCCGCGGCATGCAGGCTTTGCCTCAGGGAATGGCTTTTAAAAGCTGGTATCCGTGGATTTTTCTGTTTTTATCAGCGTCATACATCATCGGCCGGTTTTTGGAACGGGTATGGATTTCGCCTGTAAGCACATTTTTTACTTTTACAGGATCATTCTGGCTGGCTTTCATGATTTATTTCCTGATGGCTGTTGTAGTAATTGACATTGCCCGGATTGTGATATACTTTCTGCCCGGTAAGCCCGGATTTATGTTAAATAATTATGCGGATTTTAAGAAATATCTGTTCATGGCAGTTGTGGCAGTTACAGGAATAATTGTTTTGGCAGGACATATTAATGCATTGATGCCCAGGGTTAAACGCATTGATATACGTATAGATAAACAAGCCGGAATAATGAAGACACTGCACATTGCCGCTGCTTCGGATATTCACATGGGAACTTTAGTCGGGCCAAGGCGTACTGCAAAACTCGTAAAAATGATTAACGAGAGAAATGCCGATGTAATCTTATTCGCAGGGGATATTGTAGATGAGGATCTGGCTCCTGTTATAAAGTACGATCTTGGGCACTCGCTGGTTAAGCTAAAAGCACCGCTCGGCGTTTACGCAGTTACCGGAAACCACGAGTATATCGGAGGTGCTGATGCTGCGGTAAGTTATCTGGAGGAACATGGCATAAAGATGCTCAGAGATACATCGATAAAAATTAACGAAAGTTTTTATCTGGCCGGACGCAACGACCGCGATTCGAAACGATTCAGTGCTAAAGAGCGAAAAAGTCTCGAAAAAGTATTAGAAGGCGTTGACCTTTCACTTCCGGTAATTATGATGGATCATCAACCGTTTAACCTTCAGCAGGTAGCTGATGCAGGCGTTGATTTTCAGTTGTCGGGGCATACACACCACGGTCAGTTATGGCCTTTTAACTATATAACCAATGCCATTTACGAATTAAGCTGGGGTTATAAAAAGAAAGATAACTCACACTTTTACGTTTCGAGTGGCTATGGGGGGTGGGGACCACCAGTGCGTTCAGGCAACAGGCCCGAAATACTTGATATTTATATTACTTTCAACTAAATGCCTGTGTAAAATCTTCGTGGTAAAATTTTAGAAGGAATGAGGGGCGACATGGAGAAGGGCGAGGGGCGAAAACATCTTCATAATTAGAATTTCTTATCAGGTCTCCTTTGCCTGCATGATTCAGTCAGGCAGTTGTCTCCCAACTTTTACATTTATTAATCATTGATTTACAAATTTTAATAGTCTCTAACAGTATGTTGATTAACAGCAAAATATGTTCTAATAGTACCTTCAACCTATGAATCTTGTTAAGGCTCAAATTCAATCCCCGGCAGGAACTATAGAAATTACCGGTTCCGAAAACGGAATCCGTTCGATTCTGTTTCTGGAAACTGAATTTACAGCTTCACCAATACCCGATTGTTTGATCGGTTGTGTAACTCAGCTTACCGAATATTTCGACGGAAACCGTAAGCATTTTGACCTTATTCTTGATCCGCAAGGCACTGATTTTCAACTTAAAGTATGGGAACAACTTAAACTAATTCCTTTCGGGAAAACCATCAGTTACCTCGAGCTTGCGCGAATGACGGGCAACGAATCCAATACCCGGGCTGTCGGAAATGCGAACGGGAAAAACAAACTCAATATTGTAATTCCATGCCACAGGGTTATTGGCAGTAATGGTAAACTCACCGGTTATGGTGGTGGTTTATGGCGCAAAGAAATCCTTCTGAAATTTGAAATAGGGAATGAAATGCCCGGCTTATTTTCCGGGACAGAAATCAATTAATGCGGAAGGATCATCCGAACAAAGCGATGTGTCAAATCTCACATCTTCAACTTTTCAACCAGGCTTCTTTCAAGTATCCTTCGGATGGGATAAACATTAAAATTGCTATCCCAGTAAGAGGTTTTGCTGTAAAACCAATTGAGTATGGCATTTGGATTTGATGCAAATTCTTTATCCGAAACCATTTTCGACTCAAATTCCTCTTTAAGCGCCGGATCTTTTTGAAGCATTTCGCGGGCCATAGCTTCCATAACGTACGATTCGGAATATTCCTTCTGTTCCATACAAGCATCGAAAAAGCCCCATGCAGCATACGAATCGGGCGAGGCAGGCTCAAGCAAATGAGCAATAACCCTTGCTGTGCGCTGATTCATGTCGATAAGCATAGTGCCTGCAGGAAAGGTAAACATCTCAACGGAATCAGTTAAATCGTAAGTTACTTTATGATGCCCTTCAACAGGTTTTTGCTGCCATCGCGCATTGCTGAACCGCGAAGTTTTTGCCGGCAAAGTAATTTCCTGTTTCAAAGGTGTCATTTTAACTCCGTGTAATTTCAATCCTTCGATTACAAAAGTATATTGAGGTGGCACCAGGTATGCTTCGGAAAGCGAAACCATTTTAGCCGGTTTATTTACCTGAAAAGTTGTCAATTGCCAAACAGCTGGTTTCTGGTCGTTGTATTTAAACCACAAACCTCCGGTAAGATCGCTGGTATCAACTGTGTAATCATATCCTTTGAATTCGGTAAGTGTACTATCTGAATAGGAAACCGAGAAACTTACCGGGAAAGGATTTTCCCTAAATTGTGAACCGGCAGTAAATTCATCAGCTTGCTTTTCGAGAAATTGTAATGCTTTATATTCCTTATCGAGAATTTCGAGTGTATGCAAAAGCATAATATAAGTACTCGTAACCCTGACTTTGTATGGCTTAAGCATATGAGTTTCGATAAGTAATCCTGGACGATTTTGAATAGCTGTGTATCCTTGCGAAAGCATTGGTGGTGCTAATCCGATTACGAGACCGCTGCGGGGATCGTGCCAGTTGCGGAACTGAACATAGGGAAAAACAGGAAAGCCGGAACGTTCCATCTTACTAACAATTTGTTTTTCAAAGGTATTTTCTGTCCAGCCGGAAAGATTTTTTTCCATGCATCCTCCGGTTTCGAGAGCATACGTCATGGTGTACTGAAAATCGGCCCCATCGGTTGAATGCACATCAACAAAAAACTCAGGTAGCCAGGCATTGTACATGGCAAGCCAGGCTTTCATTTCGGGTGCATCAGCTTTAAGAAAGTCGCGGTTAAGGTTCAGGTTTTGAGCTGTTGTGCGCCAGCCCATTTCGTCGGGCCCGTTCTGGTTAATCCTGTTGTAAGGTCCAAATCGCTCGTGACCATCTGTATTAAATATCGGTATAAACAAGATGGTGATATGATCAAGTAGCTCTATATTCATTTTATTGATAACTATATCGCGTAAAAGCATCAAACCAGCGTCCTTTCCATCACTTTCACCCGGATGAATGCAGGCTTCGATCAGCAAGACCGCATTCCCGCTTTTTCTCACCGTTTCGGGAGTAAAATTACCGTTGCGATCGGCAATGAGCAATGGAAGGTCGCGCCCCTGCGGACTTTTGCCAAAGCTTGTATAATACAGTATAGGCGAAGCAGCATCAAGTTTTTTACAAAAATCAATAGTTTCGGAATAACGGGGTGTTTTCAGGAAGTTTGATTTTTCGTATAAAGTTAGAAAATCAGTATCCTGCGCGCTTAACAAAACCGAAAAGTGAAGAAAGCTAATGAGTATATATATGTACTTCATTATTCTGGGAATTTTAGGGCAAATGTAAAGGTTCCGTTGCATTCCTTATTCAACTGAGACAAAGGAATTTCACCAAAAATTAAAAAACAGTACAAACAAGAGTTAAATAGTTGTTAAATATTCGTAAGAAAATCATCACCTCTTCTACTTAGGAGTAACTTTGCAACAAAAATCACTTTCTACTGTTTTTACTTTAAACTTTTAATAAAGTTTGAGGTCTAATTTCAATACCAATAAAAATTTCATGCTACTGATTTCCCGTACCAGAATAATTCTGATTTCCATCATACTTCTGATTTCCAATTGCTTAACAGCTCAGAATCAAAGCCCTCAAACAGGACAAGGCGCCAAATCCGGTGGAAATGGCGCTGCACAGGGATTTGGAGTAATAAGCGGAGTCCTTCACGATGCATCAACAAAAGAACATGTTGAATACGGTAACATACTGCTTTTCAAAGCAAAGGATTCGACAATGGTTACCGGAACAATTACCGATGCCAAAGGTAAATTTCTGTTCAGTAATATTGTAGCGGGTAATTATTATATCAGGGCTAGTTTTATTGGTTACGAAGATATGTTTTATCCTGATATTAAAATCTCGCAACGAATTGCTGATATAAAAATGGGTGATCTTTTTATTAAACCGAAAATGTCGGGTCTCGAAGAAGTTGAGATTATTGCTGAAAAATCGCTGATTACCAACAATCTTGATAAAAAGGTTATAACCGTTGATAAAACCATGGCTTTATCGGGTGGAACAGCAACCGACATTATGGAAAATGTTCCAAGCGTGGCAGTTGATGCGGAAGGAAATGTGAGTATGCGGGGTAATTCGAACATAACCCTGCTTATCGACGGTAAACCTGCCAGCCAGGCCGGCATCAGCAGCAGCGACATTTTAAACCAATTACCGGCCAGTGCTATTGAATCTATTGAAGTTATTACAAATCCATCGGTACGGTATGATCCTGACGGCACATCGGGAATAATAAATATTGTATTGAAGAAGAAAGCGTTACAGGGTTTTAACGGACAAATTTCGGGTACTATAGGTACAAACGAGAAGTACAACGGCTCACTGAACCTGAATTACCGTACCAATAAAATTAACTTCTTCGTTGGTGCCGACGGACGGTACAATCTTACAGAGAATTCTTCGGAAAGCGAACGGACAAGCTCATACAGTGATTTTGTAAATGTACTGAAGCAGACCCAGGAAGGTGAAAGCTTCCGCAAATCGATGAATTTTAATGGTGGCATCGACTATTTTATTGATACGCGTAATAATATCACTTTATCAGTGCAAAGGCGGGACATGACATTTGGCCAGGATGGCCTGATGACCAATAAAAATTACTACGGTACCGATTCCCTTCTGGATAGCTACAACCGTTACACTGATTCGAAGCGAAACATACAATCCATGGGCTATAACCTATCCTATAAGCATACTTTTGCTGAAAAAGGAAGGGAATTTACCCAGGACTTTATGTTTAATAATAATGAAATGAATAACGACCAATTTATTGATCAACATAATTTTGATCCCGTTACAAACGAGGAAATCGGACTAGTGCAATCGCAACATAATTATGCTACAAATAAAAACTTCTTTTTTGCAGCCCAGGGCAACTATATTCACCCTTTTGCAAGCGGTGCCAGGGTAGAAACAGGGTATAAAGTTTCGGTCCGCGACCTTGGAATGGACTATGATTATACCACCTACAACCATAGCACAGGTGAGTGGGACGAACAGGTTTTGCTGAAGAACCACTATGACTATAAAGAACAGATTTATGCTGTTTACGGAATTTACGGATCAACGTGGAAAAAACTCCGCTATCAGGCTGGTCTGCGTTATGAGCAGGTGTATAACAAATCAAAAGTCGAGCAAACAGGGTTAACCTACAGCAATCCTTACTACAATTTCTTTCCCTCGCTTCACACTCAATACGATCTTGGAAAGAACCGCGAACTTCAATTAAGTTACAGCCGCCGCGTTGATCGACCATCGCCGCGCGAACTTAACCCGTATGTAGATTATTCCGATTCGCTTAATATACGTCAGGGAAATCCGGCCCTGCAACCGGAATATACCAACTCGCTGGAATTAGGCATTTTGAAATACTGGGACAAAACATCACTTACATCCAATCTGTTTTTCCGCAATACCACCGGGCTGATAGAAGATATTACAGTGCTTGATACAACAGGCATAAGCTATACGATGCCACAAAATATTAACAACAGTAAATCATTTGGAATTGAATTCGTGGCTTCTGCAAACCCTTACAAATGGCTGAGGATAAATGGGAACCTTTCGTTTTACGAATACCAGGTAAGCGATGTACCCGAATATAATATTCCGGCAACGGAGAGTTTTACATGGAGCGGGCGCTTAAACGCTACCTTTATGTACACGAAGGATGGGTCGTTTCAGCTGATCGGGAATTATATGTCGCCCACCAGTTCACTGCAGTCAACCAGAGAAAGCAATTACACTGTTGACGCTTCGTTGAGACACGATTTCTTCAAGAGCAAGCTTACAGTTTCGCTCAGGGTAACTGATATTTTCAATACCCGGAATTTCAATTCGGTAACCACCGGGACAAATTATACAACAATAAATAAGCGCTATATGGAGTCGCGGGTTTTATATGCCGGTGTTCAGCTGAAGCTCAACAATTACAGCAAGAAATCGGAGAAAAACAGTAACGGTGAAATGCAGGACGAAGGATTCTGAGAAATTTCGACGTCAATAACCCTAAAACCTAACCCCTCCCCTTACATTTTTCTGTCGCCAAAACAAATCCCCATCTTCCTCGATTTTTTTACTATTGGGTGATCAGGTGGAACAAGTTTCAGTTTACCACCGACCTGATCGAGTGGAAGGGAATCGATAGTTTCGCCATCTTTTGTAACCATACGTCCGAATTTTCCGGCAGCAATGAGTTCGACAGCGTGAGCGCCATAACGGGTAGCAAGTATCCTGTCCATAGCCGTTGGCGAACCGCCGCGCTGCACATAACCAAGAATGGTTTCGCGGGTTTCGAGCCCGGTATTTTCGCGTATGGATTGCGAAATGTACGAAGCTGCAGAAATTCCCTTGGGTTTATCAATACCTTCGGCTACAACCACAATAGAATATGGCTTTTTATTTTTTGCCCTTTTTTCGAGGTACCGGGCAATAATATCGAGGTCGTAAGGAATTTCGGGGATCAAAATCACATCACCTCCACCGGCAACGCCCGAATATAGTGAAATCCATCCGGCATGATGTCCCATCAGCTCAATAACCATAATTCGTTTGTGCGAATTTGCTGTTGAATGCAAACGATCAATAGCCTCTGTGGCAATTGTTACAGCCGTATCAAATCCGAAAGTAATATCGGTGCCATATACGTCATTATCAATTGTTTTGGGTAAACCTATGATATTCAATCCTTCGGCAGCAAGTTTGGCAGCGGTTTTCTGTGTGCCGTTTCCGCCGATAACCACCAGGGCATCAAGTCCTATTTCCTTATAATTTTTCTTGATGACCTTCGACATATTTATACCGGTTACGGGGTCATTCTTGAAAGGTTTATCTCGGGAAGTACCTAAAATTGTCCCCCCGAGTGTAAGCATCCCCGAAAGCTGGGTTTCGTCGAGTTCAACATATTCCTTCTCAACAAGTCCTCGAAAACCGGACGAAATACCTATTACTTTCATTCCGTATTCAGTTATTGCAGTTTTTCCAACACCACGTATTGCAGCATTTATACCAGGACAATCGCCTCCTGCAGTAAGTATTCCAATTTTCATTCCTCGGGTAGAAAGGGTCATAATTATGCTTTTTTTATTTTACAAAAGTAAGTCATTAGAGGACAGCCATTGTATAAAAATACGTTTATACAATCATTCCCGAAAAGTGAGGAAATCCCCAACTCTATCTGCTTAAAAAAACTATGTGTAGGTATCGTCCCCTTAAACTTTCAGCATTTCCCCTTCTGATTTTGCCACCACAACAGCCCCACATGTATCGCCGTAAACATTTACAACTGTGCGGAACATATCGAGGATACGGTCAACGGCAAGTATTAAACCAATGCCTTCTAAAGGAAGTCCCACCGCATTCATAACTATAGCCATCATTACAAGTCCCGCCATGGGGATACCTGCCGAGCCAATAGCGGCAAGCAATGCCGTAAAAACAACGATCATCTGCTGCGAAAAAGAAAGATCTATTCCATAAGCCTGTGCGATAAACATAACCGCAACACATTCGTATAAAGCGGTTCCATTCATATTAATGGTTGCACCAAGCGGAAGAGTGAAACTGGCAATTTTATTGGAAACACCGCTTTTATGTTCAACAGCTTCGAGCGAAAGCGGTAAAGTAGCATTGGATGATGAAGTGGAAAATGCGGTGAGAATAGGAACCGACATATTGCGTAAATGCTGAAGAGGATTTACTTTGCCCAACACTTTTAATGCAATTGAAAGAGTAATAAGCATATGAAAGAGCAAAGCCACAATTACAGTAAGCATATAGAGGCCAAGCCGTTGCGCCAACGCCCAGAGATCCGGAACCTGGCTTATTTGGTTGGCTACGATACCGAATATGCCGATTGGGGCAAATTTTATGATAAACATTGTGATCTCCATCACAACTTCGAGGCTCGAATTAAAAAAATCGGTGAGAAACCTGCGTGGCTTTTCGTTTACTTTGGTAATAAAAAACCCGAAAAGAATAGCGAAAAATATAACAGAGAGCATTTGTCCTTCGCTGAATGCAAGAAAGATATTTTTCGGAACTATCTGTAAAAGAGTCTCTCCAATAGATTGGCTTGTATTGCTGAGTCCTTCCACGTGTTGTATTAATCCCAGATCAGCGCCCAGACCGGGTTTGGTAAAATTAACCAGCACCAGACCTGTAACAATCGCAATAAGACTGGTAATCATATAAAAGCCCATGGTCTTCAATCCAAGCCTGCCCAGATTATCCGCAGAGCCTACATTAGCCACTCCGCTGATTATTGAACATAAAATAACAGGCACAATAACCATGTTGAGCGCACGAAGAAATAAAACACCCAGCCAGCTCACATAGCTTACATATTCGGGCAACCATGCACCATAAGCCACTCCAATTATAAGTCCGATTAAAATCTGCCAGTGCAGCGCGATGCGTTTCAACATAATTTTGCTTTTAAAAATCCATCATTATCAGCTATTAAAAAAAAGATTTGGTTCCTAAATGTGCTGTTTAGCTGATTATCTGTCAATTGTCCCCGGAGTTTTGCCAAGCAGAAAAAGGAAAATCAATCCCGGCTAACCATCACAAATGTATTACAAGGAATTCAATAAGCAAAATCGCATTTATTTAGCCTCAAGCAGACTTTTTTAAGGCATTTGCTTAAGCAGATACAAAACACATTAATTTTACATATTGGATTAAATACCTCAAAAGCACTGATATGAAAAGAAATCTTGTTATAATCGGGTTAATTATGGCGATACTTACCGGAACATTTTTCGCCCAGGCTCAATATAAAAATGTGATGATCAGTGATGAGTACTATCCTGAAGAGACATCTATTTATATTAATCCTAAAAACACGAAACAAATCATTGCCGGAGCAAATCTCAATTCATTCTACTTTTCGTTCGACGGTGGACAAACCTGGACACGTAACCCAATGAACTCAACATTAGGTGTTTATGGCGACCCTTGCGTAATTATTGATACCAACGGATACTTTTATTTCTTTCATTTATCGTATCCGAGCAACGAAACATGGCTTGATCAGATTGTTTGCCAACGATCAACAAACAATGGATTATCGTGGAATAATGGTTCGGGTATTGGTAAAAATGACCCCAAACAGCAGGATAAGGAGTGGGCAGTTGTGAATCCTCAGAACAACGAAATTTATGTGACCTGGACACAGTTCGATAGTTATGGATCAACAAATCCGGAAAGGGAATCAAATATTATGTTTTCGAAATCATCCGACGAAGGAATAACATGGAGTGATGCCATTGAAATAAACGAGGTCCCCGGAAACTGTATCGACAGCGACAGTACAGTTGAAGGTGCTGTTCCGGCAGTTGGTCCAAACGGTGAAATATATACTGCCTGGGCCGGTCCTGCGGGGCTTGTTTTCGACCGGTCGCCTGATGGAGGACAAACGTGGCTTGAAAACGATATTTTTGTAAGTGATATCCCTGGAGGCTGGGATTATGCAGTTCCGGGAATATACAGGGCGAACGGATTGCCAGTTACCTGCTGCGATTTGAGTAACGGACCCAATCGCGGAAATATTTATATAAACTGGACTGATGAACGAAGCAATAACGGTACGGATCAGGATTTGGATGTTTGGATGGTAAAATCGACCGACGGGGGTAACACCTGGAGCAGCCCGAAGCGCGTAAATGATGATTCACCCGGCAAGCAACAGTTTTTTACATGGATGACTGTCGACCAGGTTACCGGTTATTTGTGGTTCGTGTTTTACGACAGGCGCAATTACGACGATACCCGTACCGATGTTTATATGGCTGTTTCGAAGGACGGAGGCGAAACTTTCGAAAATTTCCGTATCAGCGAAAGTCCGTTTATTCCGAATCCGAATGTGTTTTTTGGCGATTATACAGGAATCTCAGCACATAATAATATAGTGCGGCCAATCTGGACAAGGCTTGATGAGTTTAACCTCTCGGTATGGACAGCCATAATGGATGATTACTTTAAAGGAATTAAAAAAGAAAAAACCATTCCGTTTGCCATCGAAGAGGTTTATCCGAATCCATTCAGCGAAAGCACTGCGTTTTCATTTAAACTAAGGGTACCGTCTGTAATCAGTCTGATTGTTTACAATCAGTTTGGCCAAAAGGTATCGTATCTTATCGAAAACAAAACACTACAGCCCGGAAAATATATCGAACATTTCGATCCTGGTAAATTAAATCTGCCGTCAGGCGTCTATTATTTTTCGCTCAGCGGCAATGGAATAAACAAACACCGTAAAATAGTTTATGAAAAGTAAATGTATTGATTCTGTTGTAAACAGAGCGTTAGATAGCAATGCTCAATAAATATGAAAGAAAGTAGTTTTTTATTGTACTTTTGCGCCGCTCACAAAACGACTTGAATTAATGAATAAATTATCACTGATTCGTTGTCTATTCTGATTGCTGACTGTTACATACTGCATTTGCCGGTGCAAGCTTCTTCTTTACGGTGCGATTACAGCAGAAATGATCCGGGAATCAATGTTGGCAAAACTGATTTTCATACTGCTACAACTTTTTATAAAAACTGTGCCCCTTTAAAAACTGACCAAATAACTAACCTCAGGCATCAACTACTTAATCCATATTATGCGTGACCCGAAACTGCCACTGGTCGAAGAAGTAAGAAAATTACTCACAGGCTACACATCCGATGAATTCACGTTTCAAAACCTTGCCAAAGACCTTAATAAGTCAAAGGAAATATTAGTCGAAACATTCGGTACCGAATCAGGGCTTGTTGAAGAAATTCTGAATTTCGAACAACAGAGCCTCGAAAATATATTCACAGAAGCTGATTTTACTGATATAAACGCTATTGACGGGCTGTTGCATGTAAGCAAGGAAATAAGTGACAAACTAGCTAATATCCTTCCAAGTATTACTTTCGATTTGCGTCTTAAGTTTCCTGAGGTAAGACAAAGCTTTGTTGAGAAAAGGGTAAGTTTTGTTGATTCCAAAATCAAAGGAAATTTTGAAGATGGAATGGCCCAGGGCATGTATCGGCCCGACCTAAGCCCCGAACTCATTTCACGGATTTATATAAGCAGACTTATCGATATGCACAATCCTGATTTATTTCCTAATCAAACCATACCATTTTCAGTGCTTTTCGATGTAATGTTCGATACATTTATAAGAGGAATATGCACTGATGAAGGCAAAGATTACTACGAAAAAAAGATTAAATTGATAAAATTTTAATGTAATCTATTATATATCAGACCACTATAATGCTTTTTGGATCTTTTTAATCCAAGGAGAAACAGTTTTAATAAAAATAAAAATAAATCGAAACAAGAGAAGCCTTAATTACTATCTTTAACTGAAATAAAACAGTTAATTATGGCAAGGATTATTGTTCTTGGAGCCGGAATTTCCGGACATACAGCCGCACAGATTTTAAAGCGGAAACTGGGTAAAAATCACGAAGTTATAGTGATTAGCCCCAATACCAAATACCAGTGGATCCCTTCGAATATATGGGTAGGCATAGGGCAGATGACGGCAAAGAATGTTACATTTGAACTTGCTCCTGTATATAAAAAATTAGGTATTGAATATAAACAGGCCAAAGCAACGGCTATTTTCCCTGAGGGTGATGCCTCACTCCAAAAACCATTTGTATCCGTTGAATACACCGGACAAGGAAAAGCAGGCGTTTCCGAAAAAGTGGAATATGATTATCTGATTAATGCTACCGGCCCTAAACTTAATTTTGCCGCTACCGAAGGACTCGGGCCTGAAGGATACAGCGAATCGGTTTGCACATACCAACATGCCGGCCATGCCTGGGAAAAGCTACAGCTGTCGCTCGACAAAATGGCTAAAGGCGAAAAGCAACGCTTTCTGATCGGGACAGGACATCCTACAGCTACTTGCCAGGGAGCCGCTTTTGAATATGCTTTGAATGTAGCTTTCGAAATAAACAAGCGTAAACTCAACGATAAAGCCGAAATAACCTGGATAACCAACGAATACGAAGTAGGCGATTTCGGGATGGGCGGCGCTTTTATAAAAAAAGGAGGATATGTTACCTCAACACGCATTTTTACCGAATCCATACTTTCGGAATATGGAATAAAATGGATTAAACGTGCCGGAATCACCAAAGTTGAAGAAGGGAAAGCAACATATCAAACACTTGATGGTGAAACCAATACCCAGGAATTTGATTTTGCTATGCTTATTCCGGCTTTTGCCGGGGTTGGAATAAAAGCCTTTGGAAAGGATGCTTCAGAGATTACTTCCGACTTATTCGCTCCAAGCGGATTTATGAAAGTGGATGCCAATTATCAGGCTAAAGATTTCGAAGACTGGTCAGTTGCTGACTGGCCATCCGTTTATCAAAGCCCTAAATACGACAATATTTTTGCTGCAGGTATTGCGTTTGCGCCACCTCATGCCATTTCGAAACCAATGACAAATAAAAACGGACTGGCAATATTTCCTACGCCTCCGCGTACCGGAATGCCTTCAGGGATCATGGGAAAGATCGTTGCATTAAATATCGCTGAACGAATTAAAACCGGTCGAACTGAATTTAAGCATAAAGCTTCGATGGGTAAAATGGGGGCCGCGTGCATAATTTCATCCGGCTACGGCCTCCGCGATGGTATGGCTGCTACCATGACAGTATTCCCAGTGGTTCCTGATTATGAAAAATATCCACAGTGGGGCCGCGATATAACATACACTATGGGCGAACCTGGCTTAGCCGGTCACTGGATTAAACTCGTGCTACATTTTATGTTTATATACAAAGCAAAAGCAAAACCATTCTGGTGGCTGATACCTGAATAGGTAAAGTGCCGGGAGAAAAGGGTATAACGATAAGAAACAGAAAATTCAGACAAAAAATTGATAATCTGTTACTTAGCCCTGCTGAATATTTTCTTATCACTTCTCCCAAAAACCCGAACCCCAAATCCTAAAACCTTAAAAAAAATGATAAAGAAAAATTTAGTAAAAGGATATAAAGACGAAGCTTATCCACCAGTTCCTACCGGAGGAACACGTTTCTGGAGGAAGTTTTTTCCATGGCAGCTCGTGAGGTTTTTTATTCTGAATCTCAAAATAATGCGGATTATTATCGGGGGGCATTCTTAAAAATTTACTTAACAGAAATTTAGAAAGCTTCTAAACACGCTGAAGTGCCCGTGTTTAAAAATT
>CAZBZA010000029.1:10775-17517 GCA_964495865.1 uncultured Lentimicrobiaceae bacterium | reverse complement strand
TGGCTACCGCTGGTTTTGCGCCAAAACTAAGGAAGATGGAGATTAAAGGGATGAAATAGGGAGAAGGGAAGACAAGGAGATGGGGAGAAATGGCGAGGGGCGACAAGGCGAGGGGCGACAAGGCGAAAGATGTTATAGTCAGGCTGGTATTTTGTGACCTTGTTTTTAACTGAAATAGTTGAAATGAAACAGCAGATTTACCTGATTCTATGTTGGTATTAGTGCTTTTTTGTCTTTGTATTGATAAAAAAATGTTCTGTATTTTTCTCCTTTGTGGTTGTATGTCACTTCTCTGATTAATTGCCCCTTGTGGTTGTACTCATAAGCAGTTGTATTGTTACTTACACTATAAGAGGTGTTTTCAATCAAAGGATTTTCGTTACTGTCGATGGTCCAATTTATTAATCTATTCGATTTATCGTATTCAAATTGTTCATTTTTATATTTTTCTCTGTTTTTGCGATTGATTCTGATTAGATTGCCACTTTTGTTATAATCATATGTTCCAACCCAGACGGTATCACCATTTCTTGTTTCAATTGCTGATAATATTCGTTCATTCTCGTATTGATAGAATTTCCAATATTCGAACTTATCGTTATTTACATCCTTTCCTCTGTCAGCAAGTTCTTTTATAAGACGTTTTTTGTTGTCGTAGAACTTTACCTGCTCAACTTTCAACGTATCCATATTGACAAGAGTGTCCAATGTTGTGTAAGTTCCAACATGATTTCCGGAACTGTCGTACACCAGAATTGAGCGCCAACCTATATCGCAGTTATACATCCGACAGCTAAATGTCTCTGTCAGGTTTCCCTTGTCGTCATAGGTGTATTTTACTCTAAATTCATGTCCGACCTGCTCGATTAACTGGTTTTGCTTGTTGAAGTACTTTATTGAGACAATATGTTCTTCGTTGTTATGATTATCCATATACTTGGTCTCACTGTATTGATAGTCAATGTTATCGCTAAAGTCGGGTACCCGGTCCTTATTCGATTGACAACCAAAAAGTGCCATTAAGATAGCTAATGATATCAGATGTTGTTTCTTCATTTATAGCATTAATGCCAGAAGTCTCTGTTATAGAAAGTTTAGTTATACCGTTTCCCGAAATGGAAACTAAGGTAGCCAGTTATAAAAAAATAATTTGTTTCCTGGAAAGCCATTATCGGAACAGGTTTTGGAAATACATCCACGGCTACACCGGCTTCAAGGGATTTGATACGGTCGGTTTGGGTACTGAATTCGAAGTTGAAACCACCTTTTGCATACAGGCCGGGGTAGAGTTTTATTTTCTCAAAACCGCTAAGTATTGGGCCGCGTCCGTAAATATCGCAAAGGCAGTTCGGGTTTTGCCCGATGTAAGGAAAATGTTTTTCAGGATCGTATTTTTCCAGTGAAGTGCGATCGACAATGATCTGATTATCAATAACTGAATAGTAAGCGATATACAAATAACTTGGTTTAGCTATTCCCAGATCAGCTCCGCCATAATAAAATGCCCTTACTTCGACGCCGCCCCAATACGGTTTGCGGTTAAGTAAATGTTGCCGACCGATACCGGCCCTTAATATATACAGATTATTGAGCTTTCCGTAAATATAACTCCGGGGATTCGGGAAATTCTCATTGTATCGCCGCACCTGGTTAGGAGCCCTCATTTCGAGCAGATCAAATTCAATCATGCGGTTCTTGTAATACGTTTTGTTGGTGCCGAACCTCATGCCAGCTCCGTAGCCCAGTGTATGAAGCATTACGTTGCCCGATTTTTCCTTTCGCAGCAAAAAACCCATGTCGACAGTATCAGCTTCTGCTGCGTCCTGCGCCACAAGTACTGTAGGGGAAATTACAGTGAGACTTAAAAAAAAGATTAGGATAACTAACCGCATGGACTGTGTTTATTATAAATTAACAACTATGCCACGGTTTGGTTGCATTCAATTGGATGTAACTTAATCTCTGCCGGCAACAGTAATTATTATCTGCTCTCCACCCGGTATTGCTTGTATTCTCCGTAAGCAGCACAGTTTTCGGTAGAGCCGCAGGAAGTGAGCAGAATTGAGAGAATGACAATTGTTGCGAGAAGAGCTGCTATTTTCTTCATATTTTTTAGTGTGGAAGTTACTTTATACTAATAGTTTCAATCACAAAAGTATTCACATTTTGTTTAAGTATAACATTCAAACTACTTATTTATTGTTTTTTATTAACGTAAGGGTGTTGAAAAGTATTGGTAAGGCAACTATGATTCCTGATTACCTCAGATCTGGCAGTTCACAGATCAGGATTTTTTGACAAGGTTCTGTTGTTGAGTTCCAGGTTTCAAATTCCAAGTTCCAAATTCCAAAACCAAGTTCCAAATTCCAAAAACCAAATTCCAAGTTCCAAAAATCAAAAACCAAATTCCAAAAACCAAAGCCTTACTGGCACCTTGCGCTAGTTTCGATTCGCTAAACCCTTCAAACCCTACAAACCTTTCACACTTTTCAAACCCGAATCCCTTCAATCCCTTCAATTCCTTCAATCCCTAATACCGTATCCCCCAAAACCAGGGTTCTTCGGCAGTTTTCCGATCTTTAATCTGTTCATCAATCAGTTTCTGATACTCAGCTGAATTGATTTTTTTGCCTTTAATCTTTTCCGGAACTGAAAGTTCAGTGGTTAAAGGTTTCAGGTCGATTTTATCAGCAGTCATAACAAGTGCTCCGTTGTTGATGTCAACTTCAAGGATAATGCCTGGCAAACCTATAAATCTTTCGGGACCGGCGCTGATGGGCATATCGAGCGCAAACCAAACGATAATATCCTGTTGGCGCACCGTGTCTTTTAACGAAGCGTTCATGCAAATGTGCCCGGCCACTTCTTTCATGTCATTTAATATTTTCCAGGCCGGGGGATTTATTGTGTCGTGCACAAGATATGTTTTTCCAAGCATGGTGATTCCGTCGTAGAGTGTGTTTTCGCTGAAATTCCGTTTCATGAAAAATGTTTCCTTGCGGTTGCTCCAGCCTTCCATTCCTGGTTCTGCCTCTTCTTCTGAATCTTCATATTTCGATTCAACCGAGTTAAAATGCAGCAGGGTGTATGATTTCCATTCGGACCGGGTTCCCCACATATACATCATCCTTTCTCGCTGCTGTTTGCTTATGTAATCAACCGAAGCCATCATTTTAGCCCAGTTCTGTGTACGCAGGTATCGAATGGTGCCTTCCTGGGTTTGCGCTTTCAATCCATTGGTATTCAATGCGATAAATGCAAAAAATGCTATTATTGTTATTAGGATACTTTTTTTCATTCTGATCAATTTGTTGTGTTGAAATTTCCAGGAGTAATTTGAGAAAATAATAGTGCTGCCAGCTTTTACCAGAAACGGTTCTTTTGAAGTTTATTTTCAAACCCCTTCATGTTGTATGTAACGCTAAGCATAAAATAACGTGCCAGGGTGTTGGTTTCGCTGGTTTGAACGTAATTTCGGGTTGCATACTGGCTGATATTAACATTTTTATTGAAAATATCGAATGCCGCCAACCTCATTTCCACTTTGTTCTTTTTGCCAAATATCCTGCGTATCGATGCATTCCACAAAGGAACAGATTGGTCGAAACCGAAGCTTTCGTTTACATAAACTGAATAATTGAAATTACTTTCGAAAAACATTCGGGTTGCAAACTGCCATTTAACTGATGAACGAATTGCATAATTATAATAATCCTGATCGTGTTCGGTGTTTTCGATATAGCGTATCTGACTGAAACTTGACCAGCCGCCGGCTGATAAAACGAGTTTTGTGCCGGGAGTAAAATTAATATTGCTTCCCAAACGGAAACTTTTCGATTTTGCCTTATCAAGGATGTCATTGATACGTGTGGGAGAATTGTCAATATTTACACCCCCGTTAATATCGATAGTGAGTTTAGTTTTTATAATTGGGATATTGGACCATAACCACGAATTGATGCTGTTACTTTGATCCATATTTTCGGGCGTGGTGATGGTTATATTTCCGGTTCCCGGCTCAAAAACAGTTGTTTGCGTATAAACTATAGGATTGTCCGTAATTCCGTAGTCGATGCTGAAACCAATATTGGCGAACGACGACGGATTCCAGTAATACAGTCCTGTACTTATATTATGGTTATTTTCAGGTGTAAGATTCGGATTTCCAACAATCTGGTATGCAGGGTTGCTTGTGTTTTTAATAGGCTGCAGATCACTGAACATTGGCGAATTAACTGAATTGGTGTACCCGACTTCCAAGCGCATATTATTTTTGAACTCGTAGTTCAGGTTAAAGTTAGGTGTAAAGTTTGGGTATGTTTCGGTTACTCCGGCTGAATCCCATGGAAGACCTTCGTCAAGCGCATATTTACCGGTAAGTTTCAGTTGCTGGGCAGCAATACCAATGGAAGCATTTATTCCGTTAAACGAATATCTTACCACGGAGCCCAGGCGGTTGTACATTGTTTCCTGTTCGTAATAATTGCTCAGGCTATCGATATTGTCCTGAACTTCATACGGATATACCTGCCGGTTACTGTTGTTGTTAAGCTGACTGAAATTGTAAAAAACCTCAACAAACCACCGTTTTGAAAGCGGCTCGGTAAACAGGGCGCTTCCCTTCATTTCAGTTACATTGTTATCATTATCAATCAATTGTTGTATCTGTTCGGTTGGAGTGGATGCATCAAAAAAGGTGTTGATGGATTTGTAACTCTCGTCGCCATAGCCCAGGTTGGCATTGTATCCGCCACTAAACGCCACCGACCGTCCTTTCTTTTTGAAAAGATGCCTGTAAATGGCTGCTGAAGTGATTTTATAGGATGAAAGATCGTTGTGGTTATCAAGGTTGAGCGAATTATAAGGTTTTAATTCGTAATCCGAGAAATACTGACTGTTAAGTTTGTTGTTGTTGTTGCCCGAAAACCTGAAATTAGCTTTCATAATCAGTTTGTTGCTCGAATCGAACTCCCTCTCAAAACGGGTTCCTACACTATGGCTCGAACGGAAATCATCGTTCTGAAGTGTATCATATTTGTTAAAAGTGGTGTTTTCATCTACGAAAGTCTCGCGGAAGCTTCGTTGTACAAAATCGAGCTGTGTTTGGTTATAAAAATAACTTGCGTTTAATTTCGTGCCTTTGTGATCGTAATTATAATTGGTTCCGCCACCGAAATTCTTTGTTAAACCTTTACCATCATAATTGCTTACCGGCGAATCGTCGCTACTGAAATAATACATCCTTCTTCCCGAATTATTAAAACCGAAATCGCCGTTATCGTAATCATTGAATGAATTATTGCCTTTAAATTCGCCATAGTCTTCCCAGTTTACGCCGGTTTGATTAATATTGTTACCATACCCGATAACCGAAAACTGTGTTTTGTCGTTAAACCGGTTGTAATTTCCACGGGCAGCCCAACGCTCTTCGGTGCCGGCAGCAGCAGTTACTTTTCCAAATGATCCTTTTTTATACTCTTCTTTAAGTTCGAGGTTCATGGCTTTTTCTTTTGAGCCATCATCCACACCTGTGAGTTTCGATTGTTCCGATTTTTCGTTGTAAACCTGAACTTTCGATATAGCTTCGGCACCCAGGTTTTTGGTTACGCTTTTAGGATCATCGCCAAAAAATGTTTTTCCATCCACATACAGGCGTTTCACGTCTTTTCCCTGTGTGCTGATGTTTCCATCGGCATCCACTTCAATTCCGGGCAAGCGCCGGAGCAAATCCTCAACGGTTGAGCCGGGCGGAACTTTAAATGTGGTAGCATCGTATTCAACCGTATCGCCGCGTATTCGGAGCGGTGCTTTGGCCGCCCTGATAACTACTTCGAGCAACATTTGTGAAATGGGTTTCATTTCAACTGTCTGTAAATCATGGATTTCGGTACTCGAAGGCTGAATGATCTGTTGCAAAGGCAGAAAGCTCACATGTGAAACTTTGAACAGGTAAGTGCTGTTTTTAACATTATTAAAAGCAAAATCACCTTTATCGTTGCTGGTGCTGAAATTAACCAGCGACGAGTCGGCCGGATTAAGCAGCATCACTGTCGCGAACGGAATCGCTTCCTGCAATGTATCCTGCAGTGTTCCTTTGATAGTAGTTCGGGAAGGTTTTTGGGCTAGTAAAAAACTGTTGGCTAACAGTAAAAATAACAACGGCAACAAGAGCTTAATCCGCATGATTTAAATAGTTAATTTATAAATTTAATTAAGAACTATATTTATGATCAAAGTAACGGCGAAATACTAATTAGCGTATCACAAAAAAATTAAAAATATGTTAAAATCGCTGTAATGGCTTTATTTGCTTATGAAGTGTCACAGATTGTCGGCAAACCAAAGGTCTGGCTTTGTTTTTATCCTAACGGTAAGGAAAGAATTTACCTTAACCCGGTTGGTTGGAGAAAAAATTTCTTTTCGGAGCTAAAAAGACTAATGCGAATAGAGTGGTTCCTAAACGGAACTATTTACAAACTTAGCGAGCTCTTTGAGTCCCGGAGCCTTTGTGGCGTAAAGAATATTTGCCATAAGTCATAAAAAAACTATGCTTACTATTTTAGTAAAGCCGGGACTTTTTACGAATAGTTCAGGCTGGTGTTAATGCGTTTTCGGAATTAATTTTTCAAGTACGTGTATTCCGTTTAAATTATAGATACTTTAGCATCAATTAACTCCTGAAACTTGTGAGCAAGGTTTTAAAGTTAAGACGTACCGCCATTTCCTCCGTTGGCAAAAACAG
>CAZBZA010000029.1:0-10675 GCA_964495865.1 uncultured Lentimicrobiaceae bacterium | reverse complement strand
TGAGCAAGGTTTTAAAGTTAAGACGTACCGCCATTTCCTCCGTTGGCAAAAACAGAAATAAATTGTTTCAGACATTTCTTTTATAAAATCTGCTCAATCTCATTAATTAAACATTAATCAGATTACCAAATTTGGTTCAAACTTTATCCCAGGCTGGATGAACCGAAGCTGAATATGTTTTTGCCGAAATCACAGTATATCCGGGTTTTTCAAGATTACTTAAGAAATACTGCCACAATACTAAAATTCATTGTTTAAAGATCAGTTCAATGAAAGACGAAATAAACGCGAAAAACTCTTCCCTTCGGCAGCAGGCTGAAGAACTTTTAAAAAGCCGCAGACCCGATTTAAACAAGGAATCAGCGGAATATGATATACTCAAACTTATCCACGAAATGGATGTATATCAGATCGAACTGGAATTACAAAACGAGGAGCTTCAAAACGCAAAAGTACAGGCTGAAATTGATGCTGCGAAATATGCCGACTTATACGATTTTGCACCTTCAGGTTATTTAACATTATCCAGAAAAGCTGAAATCCTGGAATTGAACCACAGCGGGGCGAAAATGCTTGGCGTGAATCGCTCGCTTCTGCAAAACAAAAGTTTTAGCAGTTTTATTTCAAATGAATCCAAACCAGTTTTCAATCTCTTTCTCGCCAGGGCATTCAACAGCAAAATAATAGAAGCATGTAATGTAGCTTTGATAAATAAAGGCGGTTTAAAATTACATGTTGCTTTAACAGCCATTTACGACGAAAAAATGGATAACTGCAGGCTGACTGTGATTGATGTAAGCGAATTATTTAACTCAAACGACAAGCTTTTTCAAAGTGAAAGAAGGTTCAGGGATTTTGCTGAGAATTCATCGGTTTTAATTTACCGTTTGCTGCTCAAACCTGAGTTCAGATTCGATTACGTAAGTCCTTCAGCAACCGCAATTACGGGTTATTCTCCTGAAGATCATTACGCTGATCCGCAATTGGGGTTCAAACTGGTACATGCTGATGACAGGAAACTTCTTGAAGATACAGCTAAACACAGTAGTGGCGAACCCCTGGTGCTCAGATGGATTAAAAAGGATGGTTCAGTTATATGGACTGAACAAAGGAATGTTTTACTCCTGGACCAAAATAACGAGCCTTTTGCCATTGAAGGTCAGGCAAGGGATATTACCGAAACGAAGAATGCCGAAGCCGCACTTCAAAAAGATGTTCAACGGAATACCCTGCTAATGGAATTGTTTGCGCAAGCTCCGGTATTAACTGATAAAGAACTCTATGACCAGGCACTGGATATAGCGGTTAAAATAACAGAGAGCGAAATAGGCTTTTTCCACCAGGTTAGTGACGACCAGCAGGAAATTATACTTACAACCTGGAATAATGAAGCAAAGAAAAATTGCAGCACCGTTTATACCAACCATTATCCTCTCGAGCAGGCAGGTAACTGGGCCGATTGTGTAAGACAAAAAAAAGCAGTTGTTTATAATGATTTTCATTTTTCTTTAAACAAAAAGGGATTGCCCGAAGGTCATGCCCCTTTAAACCGTTTCATGAGCATACCGGTAATACAGGATGATAAGGTGCGGTTGATTTTTGGCGTGGGAAATAAAGCCATTGATTATTCTCCACTTGATGTTATTCAGCTTCAGTCAGTTGCCAATGAACTGTTTAAGATTTTGGAAAAGCGAAATATTGAACAAATCCTTCGGAAGACTGAGGACCGCTGGCTCTTTGCAATAGAAGGAAGTAACGACGGCATCTGGGATTGGAATCTGCTTACCGATGAAGTTTATTTCTCCAACCGCTGGAAGGAGATGATAGGTTACAAAACAGATGAGATTGATGGGGATATCAGTGAATGGAAAAACAGGGTTCATCCGGACGACCTGCCATTTGTTATGGAAGCCTTGCAGCAGCACTTGAACGGAGAAATATCCCAGTATGTTACCGAACATCGTATCCATTGCAAGGATGGTTCGTGGAAATGGATTACCGACCGCGGCAAGGTTTTGGAATGGACTGCAGAGGGCAAGCCTGCCCGGATGGTAGGTACACATACCGATATTACCAGCCGGAAACTGATGGAGGAAACACTTCAGTTAAGTGAAAAACGATACCGTACAACTCTTGAAAGCATCAGCGATGCATTTTTTACACTCGATAACGATCTGAGATTTACCTACTTCAACAAAAAGGCAGAAATGCTACTGTTAAAAAAGAGCGATGAAGTTCTGGGGAAACAGATATTTAATGAGGTGTTTCGTGAAGCAAAAGGAAGTGTATTTGAAGAAAATTATACATACTCTCTTGCCACAAAGCAGGTTTCTGCATTTGAAACATTTTTTGGGATTAAACCTCTTATAAACTGGTATGATGTAAGAGTTTATCCGGGACCTGAAGGAATTTCGGTGTTCTTTACCATAATTACCGAAAGGAAAAAAGCTGAAAAGCTAATTATGGAAGATCAGAAAACGTTCTATATTCTTAACGAGCTGATGAGTGACTACATTTTCAAGCTTTCAGCTCAACCAGAAGGGCATTTTTTGATGTCGGTCATTGCAGGAAATTATACGCAGGCTACCGGTCATTCGGTGCAGGAAATAAGCACTCCGTCCGATTGGTATAAAATTATTCATCCTGACGATCTGCACATTCTGGATTCTAATTTCAAGCAGGTAATTGAGCAAAAGAAACCTGTTAATTTCAACTGCCGGTCCTATGCAGCTGATGGGACATTGAGGTGGCTCGAAGTAATTGCGTCTCCCGATCTGGATAACGGAACTCAAAAAGTAAATGAAATATTCGGAAGTGTCAGAAATATTACAAAGCGCAAACTGGCAGAAGATAAACTGAAAGAGAGTGAAGTTCAGTATCGCAACCTTGCTAATGCTGGTGCCGCATTGATATGGATGTCGGGTAAAGATAAATTATGTAATTATTTTAACACGCCATGGCTGAAATTCACAGGCCGGACATTGGATCAGGAAAAGGGAAATGGCTGGACTGAAGGAATTCATCCCGACGACACGGACACATGCTTTGAAACCTATGTAACTGCTTTCGACAAACACCAGGCATTTGAAATGGAATACCGTTTGCGTCATGTTAGCGGCGAATACAGGTGGTTACTAGATATCGGTACCCCGAATTACGACAGTACAGGTGAATTTGTCGGATACATCGGGCATTGCTTTGATATTACTGAGCGAAGGCTTGTGGAGGACACCCAGGCTTTTATGCTTAGCAGTGGCTTATTGGGTAAAGGCGAAGATTTCTTTGAGTCGTTGGCACGTTACCTTGCTCAAGCACTGAACATGGAATATGTGTGTATCGATCGCCTCGAAGGCGATGGCCTCACAGCTCAAACAGTTGCCATATACAATGAAGGCAAATTTGAGAGCAATGTCAGGTGTACACTTAGGGGCACTCCCTGCGGCGAGGTTATTGATAAGAGTATTTGTTGTTACAGTAAAAGTGTCAGGCAGCATTTTCCCAATGACCTTGCTCTTCAGGACCTGAATGCTGAGAGTTATGTGGGTACTACACTCTTCGATTCAAAGGGTAAGGCAATAGGATTAATTGCTGTTATCGGGCATCAGCCTTTGTATAACGAAAGAAGGGCCGAGGTGCTTTTGAAAGTGGTTTCTTTGCAGGCAGCTGCTGAACTGGAGAGACGTGATGCCGAAAACACATTGAAAGAAACGCTGGAGCAATTAAACAAAGCAAACCTTCACCTCGAAGAGCGGGTTGAAGAACGGACCCGGGAGATTTTAAAATTATCGGGCCTTCAAAAGGCCATTCTCGATAATGCACCGCTCGCAATTATGACTACAACCGTTGACGGTGTTTTTCAATCCATTAACCCTAGTGGCGAACTAATGCTCGGTTACTCAAATGCAGAACTGGTTGGGAAATTTACGCCGCTCAATCTTCATGATAAGGATGAATTAATCCATTTTTATACTGATACCTGTGGTAAAGAAGATCCTACCGATGAAAATATTTTCGCTAATGCATTGCAACACATGCATCATAAAACGACCGAATGGAACTGGATACGAAAAAATGGGGAGAAATTTCCGGTAAGGATCAGCCACAGTTCAGTTGTTGATACCGATGGCGTTTTACAAGGGTATATGGGTTTAATTGAGGATATCAGCCAGGAAAAGAAAGCGAATGACGCTCTTCGCCAAAGCGAAGCGGTTAACCGGGCCATTCTTTCATCAGTTCCTGATTTAATGTTCCGCCTGGATAAAAACGGGGTCTTCCTCGATTCACACGCAGGGACTCAGGATGGACTCTATATTCTGCCAGATGAATTTATTGGGCGGAAAATTGAAGAAGTTCTGCCACCGCAGGTTGCTTCATTAGCTATAAACGCGTTGGAGCAAGCATTCCTGAAACCGGAAACGATAACTTTTGAATATGAGCTTGCTATAAATGATGAATCCCGTTATTTCGAGGATCGTGTGCTTACTATTAACGAAAATGAGGCTCTTTCAATTATTCGTGATATAACCGATCGTAAACAGGCTGAAGACCAGTGGCAAAAAACCATGCAGAAACTCACTATCCTGATTCAAAATCTGCAGGCTGGTACACTTTTCGAAAACGAACACAGGCAAATAACACTGGTAAATCAATCATTTTGTAATTTATTTAATATTTCGGCCACCCCTGAGCAGTTAATTGGTTTCGATTGCGTTGTTGCCGGCGAAAGCAGTAAGAACTTAATGAAAGATCCGGATGGTTTCATTAAACGAATTGATGAAATCCTTTCGGCAAATAAAATTGTTGTAAACGATGAACTGTTTCTGCTCGATGGCCGTGTTTTCGAAAGGGACTATATTCCAATCCTTAATAATAATTTATTGCTCGGGCACCTCTGGCAATACCGCGATATTACGCAGCGAAAGGAATCAGAAACAGCATTGAAAATGCAAAGCGCTGCCTTCGAGTCGTTTGCATTAACCATCATCATTACCGACATTAAAGGCAGGATTGAGTGGGTCAATCCCGCTTTCACCAAACTTACCGGATATTCGGTTGACGAAGCTATCGGAAAAATGCAGGGTGATCTGATTAATTCAGGAAAACAGGATAACGATTTTTACAAAACATTCTGGGAAACCATACTCAGTAAAAAAGTATGGAGCGGCGAACTTATAAACCGGCGTAAGGACGGCAGTCTCTATCACGAAGAAGAAACCATTACCCCTGTTTTGGATTCGGAAGGTAATATTTCGAATTTCATTGCTATTAAAATTGACATAAGCGACAGGAAAAAAGCCGAAGATGAATTAAAACTGGCCCGGGCCCAGGCTGAAAAAGCCAATATTGCTAAAAGCGAGTTCCTTTCGCGCATGAGCCATGAATTAAGAACACCGATGAATTCAATTTTAGGTTTTGCTCAATTAATGCAAATGAGCGAGCTTAAGCCTGCCCAAACGAAAGGGGTAAATCATATTTTAAACAGCGGGACACACCTTTTGAATTTAATAAATGAAGTGCTCGATGTCTCGAAAATTGATGCCGGCCAGATGGCACTTTCCCCTGAAACAGTTGATATCGGAAGTGTGATTAACGAAATGATAGATATTGTGCGACCCGATGCCGTGAAGCGGAATATGAATGTAGAATCGGAGCAAACATCGGATGCCCCTGTTTACGCAACAGCCGATCGTCAGCGATTAAAACAGGCACTTTTAAATTTAATCGGGAATGCCGTCAAATACAACAGGGAAGGAGGTTCTGTCCGGATAAAAGCAGAGTTTCGTGAAGGAGTGAGTCCCGGCGAAAAAGTAGTGAGGATACTGGTACGTGATACAGGTTATGGGATATCTGATGCCAATATAGAGAAACTCTTTATTCCTTTTGAACGGATCGGGGCTGAAAAAACCGGGACCGAAGGCACAGGTCTGGGACTTTCAATTACTAAAAAACTGATTGAGGCCATGCACGGAACTGTTGGTGTGGAAAGTAAACCCGGAGAAGGAAGCACCTTCTGGATTGAACTGCCACATGCTGAAAATGTCAGAATAAGAGAAACACATACCTCCGACAACATTGAGCAGCAAAGGATAACTACAGTAAAAACCGGTACCATTGTTTATGCTGAAGATAACATTTCGAATGCTGAACTTGTTCTGGCCATTCTCGAAAACCACCGGCCGGCTATCCACCTTATTACATCAAAATATGGGTTGCAGGCAATAAATATTGCAATAGAGAAAAAACCAGACCTGATATTGTTGGATCTGGATTTACCTGACATGCATGGGAGTAAAGTGATGGAAATTCTGCAGGCTAATACGGTTACACGTAATATCCCGGTGGTAGTAATCAGTGCCGATGCCATGCCAGGCCAGATTGATAATTTAATGAAAGCCGGTGCCAGGGATTATTTGACTAAACCAATTGATATTGAAGTGTTTTTAAGAGTAGTGGATGAGTGGTTGGGAATTGAACAACCGGAGACTATGTAAATTAATCCGTGTAGCGATGAGGAAAATTAATCTTAAAAGTATATTCTCCCCTGGGAAATCAAACTCAGTAAATGCCTGGAAGTCAATACTGATTTTGATAGTGGGATTTGGTATTACCGGTTTGGCAGTATATTATACGCGAATTGACGAGCGGGAGATCAGAAACAGGGAATTTACATTGGTTTGTAATGATATCAGGACAAAAATACTGACACGTCTTCATGCGCATGCCCAGCTACTGCGAACTGGTTCCGCTTTTTTTGCAGGATCGGATACGGTAAGCCGTAACAATTGGAAAACGTTTATCGAATGTGCTAAAGTAGATAGAAACCTGCCGGGTATTCAGGGTGTTGGGTTTACAAAGATTATTCCTGCAAATAAGTTATCGGAGCATATTCAGGAAGTTCGCAGGGAGGGATTTCCTGATTATACGGTAAAACCTTCCGGGAAAAGAGATGTTTATACATCCATTGTTTATCTTGAGCCATTTGCAGGCCGCAATCTCCGCGCATTTGGTTATGATATGTTTTCGGAGCCGGTTCGACGAAAAGCAATGGAAGTAGCACGCGATTCCAACGTTGCCATGCTGACAGGGAGAGTACTTTTAGTGCAGGAAACCAGTAAAGATGTTCAATCCGGAACACTTATGTATGTTCCTGTGTACCGTAACGGTATGCCTGTTAATACGGTTGAACAACGTCGGGCAGCAATCCTGGGTTGGGTTTACAGCCCTTATCGTATGAATGATCTAATGCATGGTATATTAGGGCAATGGGATGATATCCTGCCCGACAGGATTCATTTACGTATATACGATCATACCGCTTCCGCAAATAATTTATTGTTCGATAGCCAGAAGGATGAAGCGCCCGGGAAGCAGGAATCTTCTTCATTGAAAGTTACACTTCCTGTTATGTTTAATGCTGAAAAATGGATACTGTCATTTGCCAAGTCACAGGAACAAAACTTTTTCTCCAGCAAAGTAAATATTATTGCCTCAAGCGGTATAGCTGTCAGCTTGTTGTTGTTCGCCTTATCTTTATCATTGTTTAACACACGAACGAGAGCTGAGCAAATAGCCATAGGATTAACCAAAGATCTGACGGAAAGCGAAGAGCGGTTCAGAACATTACTGAATTCTACTTCAGAAGGTATTTATGGTATCGACCATCAGGGATTATGTACATTTTCGAATACAGCATGCCGACAATTAATAGGCTATGAAGGCGACAGGGAGCTGATAGGGGAAAATATGCACAGCCTCATTCATCATTCACTTGCTGATGGCACTTTAAATGACGAATCCGGGTGCCGCATTCATAAATCCTTCCTTAAAGGAGAAGCTATACACGTTTCTGACGAAGTATTCTGGAGGGTTGATGGTACATTCTTTCCTGTTGAGTATTGGTCGAATCCCATCATAATTGATGGGAAACCGGAGGGGTCAGTAATATCCTTTTTTAACATTACCGAACGCAAACTTGCTGAAGAAAAAATAAGGCAGGCCAGGGCAGAAGCGGAGCAGGCAAGTGAGGCTAAGAGTGCATTCCTGTCGCGTGTTAGTCACGAACTGCGAACACCAATGAACGCAGTACTTGGTTTCGCACAACTGATGGGCATGGGCGAACTCACTCCTTCTCACAGGAAAGGAGTAAATCACATTTTAGACAGTGGAAAACATCTGCTTGGATTGATCAACGAAATACTCGATATTACTGACATCGAAACAGGCAAGCTGGCACTTTCCGTTCAACCCGTAAGTTTAAGTGGTGTTTTAATTGAGGCCCTTGATGAATTGAACACCGAAGTATTAGCTAAAGATATGAAAACCATACTGATTGATTCTCCGGCAAATGAGTTCTTTTTATTAGCCGACCCTGGCCGCCTGAAAAAGGTGCTTTCAAATTTAATCGGCAATGCAGTGAAATACGGACGCCATGGCGGAAAAGTGATAATTAAAACTGAATTGCTGAAAACATTTCCTGACGAAGTTGCCAGGATAAGGATATCCATACTGGATGACGGCATTGGAATTAAACCGGAGAATATTGAAAAACTTTTTAAGCCATTTGAACGTATTGGAACGGAAAGGCACGAAAACGAAGGTACAGGGCTGGGCCTTACAGTTGTAAAAAAGCTAATGGAGGCCATGCTTGGCTCTTTTGGAGCCGAAAGCGTTTATGGTAAAGGCAGTACGTTCTGGATTGAATTGCCGCTTGCAGAACAACAGGTAGATGTAGTATAAAACTTATTAACAGGAATGATATGATTGATTCAACTTTAAAAAATGCACGTATCCTGATCATTGATGATAATCAGGCTAATATTGACGTCCTTACCGGATTGCTTGAGGTTCAGGGATATGTAAATTATACTGCTCTTACTGATCCGCGATTGGCAGCTGGCATGATCAACTCGTTCAATCCTGATTTAATCCTGCTGGATCTGTTAATGCCCTTTCTTTCGGGATACCAGGTAATGGATCAGATCAAATCCATGATTGCTGCTGATTCATATCTGCCTGTTTTGATTCTTACAGCAGATATCACACTCGAAGCAAAACAACTTGCTTTAGCGCAGGGGGCAAAGGATTTTCTTTCCAAGCCATATGATCTTATCGAAGTGAGCCTGCGGATTAAAAATCTGCTCGAAACAAAATACCTGCACCAGCAATTGCTAAAGCAAAACCAGTTTCTGGAAGATAAAGTTAAGGAACGGACACTGGAGCTTGAAAATTCAAATTCTGACTTAATCGCTTCCAAAGTGAAAACAGAACACAGCGAAAGGGAATTGTACAAATTGAACCTGGAATTGGAACAGCGCATTGCCGAACGCACTTTCCAGCTTGAGACAGCCAACAAGGAACTGGAGGCTTTCTCTTATTCGGTATCTCATGATTTAAGGGCACCTTTAAGACATATCAACGGTTTTATTCAAATATTGCAGGAAATTAAATCTGGTTCGCAATCGGAAGAAGAACTTCGTTTTATGAGCATGATTTCCGATGGCGCCGTTGAAATGGAAAAACTAATTGATGCCTTGCTCTCATTTTCAAGGATTAATCATTCGGAATTGAAAAAAACTACGATCAATACAGAGCAGCTCATTAACCAGTTGATTTCAACTCTGCATCCGAAAGATGAAAGCAGAAAAATTACTTTTATTGTTAAGCAAATACATAATTGCGAAGGTGATGAGCAACTCATCAAACAAGTATGGGTGAATCTGATTTCGAATGCGATTAAATATACAGGCAGGAATGCTGAAGCAACTATCGAAATGGGCAGCTACATGGATGATAAGGAATTGACATTCTATATAAAAGATAACGGTGTAGGCTTTGATATGAAATATGTAGATAAATTGTTTGGTGTGTTTCGCCGCTTACACTCTCCCCGCGATTTCGAAGGTATAGGCATCGGCCTGGCAAACGTTAACAGTATAGTCGTTCGTCACGGTGGCCGCTGCAATGCATTGGGCGAAGTGGGTAAAGGAGCAACCTTCCGGTTCACTATGCCATGTGCTGCTCTAACTGATATAACAAACCTGTAGTTTTTTAAAACAAATACAAGTTTAATGCTTGATTTTTATACACACGCACACTATTGCCGGCTGTTTCGGTTAGCTAAAACAATTAAATTCAATTGGAATTATTATTGTTTCCAGAGGAATAACTTTGTTTCGAATGCTACTATTCTTCCAACCAAATGTTCAGTTTCTGATTATTGGAGTTGTTTTCGTTAGATTCTGCTTTTTTTTTAACTTAGCATCCTATTTTTCTCGTAAACAATAAAAACCGACCAACATGACAAAAGCTGAAATTGCCGAAAGAATCGTAATGGAAACCCAACTCTCCAGAGAAGATGTAGTAAGCACTGTTAATGAGTTTATGGAATCTGTAAAATTAGCCATGATAAACGGTGAAAACGTTTATTTAAGAGGCTTTGGTACTTTCCATCTTCAAAAAAGAGCTAAGAAAACAGCACGAAATATTCTGGCAAAAACATCAATTATTGTTCCTGAACACTTTGTTCCGCTATTTAAACCAGCTCCGGATTTTAAAAGTAAAGTAAAAAATCCGAAGAAATAATATCGGTCATATTGCTGGTATAGCCAGCGTTTTATTAGCCCGGTTCCACTGTCCTGATTAGTTTTGGGCCAGGTTACCGGGCGAATTATTTCTA
>CAZBZA010000028.1:0-17560 GCA_964495865.1 uncultured Lentimicrobiaceae bacterium | reverse complement strand
TCATCAACAATATTATTGATATTTCGAAAATTGAGTCGGGGCAGATGGAGGTATCCTTCTCAACAACAGATATTAACGAACTAATCGAATATTTATATTCCTTCTTCAGGTCCGAAACCGATCAAAAAGGAATAAAAATATTTTCGTCGCTGAACCTGCCATCCGACCGAGCCCAGATTAAAACAGACAAAGAAAAGGTATATGCCATACTAACAAATCTTGTTAAAAATGCAGTCAAATTTACACCTGCCGGATCCATTACATTCGGGTATGAATTAAAAAATAATAATCTCGAATTTTTTGTTCGCGATACCGGTGTCGGAATTCCAGAGGAACAGCAGGAATTTATTTTTGAACGCTTCAGGCAAGGCAACGAATCGCTTGCCCGCAAACACGAAGGAGCCGGATTGGGATTATCAATCACCAAAGCTTATGTTGAAATGCTGGGAGGCAAAATATGGGTCGAAAGCGAATTCGGGAAAGGATCAGCCTTTTATTTTACCATTCCTTACCTGATTGAAGGGGATGAAATTAAAAAAGCCCAAACCAAAGTTTCAATTCAATCTGACAAAGAACCTTTACAAAAACTGAAAATTTTAATTGCCGAGGATGATGAATTCTCAGCCATGCTAATTACAAATGCCATTCAGCCTTTCTGCAAAAAGCTATTCGTTGCTGGAAATGGAGCAGAGGCTATAGAGGAGCTTCGGAAATATCCGGATATCGATTTAGTACTGATGGATATATCAATGCCTGTAATGGATGGCTATGAAGCCACAAAAAAAATCAGGTTATTTAATCAGGATGTAATAATAATTGCACAAACAGCTTATGGTTTAATGGGGGACAAAGAAAAAGCTATAGCAGCCGGATGCAACGATCACATTTCGAAACCAGTAAGCAAGAATGACCTTTCTGTGCTTATACGCCAATATTTCGATGGCGCTGTGGCGGCGAACACTCAGTAAAGGCGATGAATAAACACGTCCTGATTGCCGGTCGAAACTTATTATATTCTAAAAAAACAAGTGTTCCGGTCTTTCTATGCCTGAAGGGTTCTCAGCTATTGCGGTTGATGCATTTAACGAAACATACACAAACAGATCATATCCTGAACCAAAGGATAATATTTAACGAAATGGCAAACGATTTGAATTGCACGCCCGGCATTCCACCATTAAAAAATTAATTGTTGAATATTGAAAATAAACATTGAAAACAGTAATTAATCTTTAATTTCGCTAATTCTAAAGTGAATCAAAACTAACCTCGCAAAAACAATGAAACTCGACAAAATCTTTGGTTTTCTGGTTCCCAAGGACCGTAAGTTTTTCCCTCTTTTTAACGAAGCTGCCGACAATCTGGTTATGGCTTCTGAGCTGTTAATAAAGCTAATACGGGAATCGGACCTGGAAAAGAGACAAGATTACATGAAAGCAATTAAAGATGCTGAGCATGTAGGCGACGATCTTACCCGTAAACTGATGGATGAACTTAATGGAACATTTATTACGCCGTTTGACAGGGAAGATATCCATGAACTGGTGAGTAAAATGGATGGAGTTGTGGACTACATCAATGCTGCATCAAAAAGAATACATTTTTATAAATTATCGATCTTCCCTAAAGAATTTGTTTTGATTGCCGATATTATACACGCAGCCAACAAGGAAATTCAATTTGTACTCCGAAGTGTTAAAAATGTAAATGATTTTAAGGATTACGCCGAATCCTGCCAAAAAATAGGCGAAATGGAAAGTGAAGTCGATGACATTTACCAATCATACCTTGCTAACCTTTTCGAACACGAAATTAACGCAATCGACCTGATCAAGAAGCGTGATATACTTACAGCTCTTGAGAAAGCTATAGATAAATGTGATGATGTAGCCAATGTATTTTCAACCCTTGCTGTTAAAATGGGATAAACTTGAATCCGGATCTCCCTGGTAACAAAATAACAAAACACTGAAAATTCCAACAGATCAAAATACTACCAATGGACTTCACACTACTGATTTTAATTCTCACCCTTGCCTTTTTATTCGATTTTATAAATGGCTTTCACGATGCAGCAAACTCTATAGCAACTATTGTTTCGACAAAAGTCCTTACGCCATTTCAGGCTGTATTGTGGGCCGCCTTTTTTAATTTCCTGGCATATGCCATTTTCGAACTTAAAATTGCTGATACCATAGCAAAAGTAGTTGATACCAATGCCATTACTCTCCATGTGATCCTTGCCGGCATTATAGCCGCAATTATCTGGAATCTGCTAACCTGGTACCTGGGAATTCCTTCCAGCTCGTCACACACGCTGGTAGGCGGTTTTGCAGGTGCAGCTATAGCCCATGCAGGATGGGGAGTGGTTCATTCCGGATTGATTCTGAAAATAGCTGCTTTCATTTTCCTGGCCCCTATTCTTGGGATGATCATTTCGTATTTCATCTCCGTTCTTTTGCTTAACCTGCTGAAGAAAGGAAACCCACACATCCTGGACAAATATTTTAAACAATTACAATTACTCTCCTCGGCGCTTTTCAGCCTCGGACACGGTGGAAACGACGCGCAGAAAGTTATGGGTATAATTGCCGCAACCTTAATGGTTTACTTTCATGGTGTCGATCCTTCTGATATTCCTCAATGGGCACATATTACTATGGTTGATGGAAAAATACATGCGATTCCACATTGGGTTGTATTTGGCTGCTATGCTGCAATTGGTGCCGGAACCTTATCGGGGGGCTGGCGAATTGTAAAAACAATGGGCACAAAAATAACAAAACTTACTCCCTTCGAAGGAGTTACAGCCGAAACCGCAGGTGCCGTTCTATTGTTTGGCACTGATGCTTTCGGAATTCCGGTAAGCACAACCCATACCATAACCGGTGCAATTATGGGAACCGGTTTAACAAAACGGGTAACAGCTGTTCGCTGGGGCGTAACTATCAATCTTTTGTATGCCTGGATTCTGACAATCCCTGTTTCGATGGTAATAGCTGCGTTGGTTTATTATTTTTTCATCTGGATGGGATGGAGTTAAGTTCTTGAAGCTTTTTGAATTCCGTAACTTTAAACAAAGGATAAGTTATCCTCATTATTTGAAGTGTTGTATACTTCAACAGTCCGTTAACAACTATCAACAGTCTCATTTTTAAGGATAACGAAGCCTGATCATTTCGACAGCTTATGCTGATAACTTGCATCTTATTGCATTGCGTATTAGCCTTAAAAAACTAACGGAACATATATATTAGCAAACTCACTCTCATTTTACCTGTAAAAACAACTTGCTTTTCTGCTAGAATTTAATTAGTTTTGTAATACTGCGTTTTGCTTGTTTGCATATTTATTTTAATGGTGACGAAAGATGCAAAAAGTCTGGAAAATGCTATTTTTCGCTTTGCTGCTATTTCTGCTCATTTATGCAGGACTTATTGTCAAACTATTACTTGCTCAACCCGAAACTGAACATCTTGTATTTGAAAAACATGGCGGCACGGCTTTGGTTATAACTGGTGCAGCAGCCCGGATTGTGCAGGAAGCAGCTTTGCTCGAAAACCTGCAGAAAAATGGCTGGCTTTCAAACATTTGTTTTATTTCAGGTACAAGTTCGGGTGCTATTAATGCGGTAATACTTAATGGCATTCTTGAAGAAAAGTTCACATGGGAACGCTATCATTCCATTTTGTTCAATATTGCCAATCACGACATTTTTATCCGCACAGGCAGGTCGCTTCCGGTAAATAACGAACCTCTTAAAAACCTATTGGAGAAGGTTGTGAACGATAGTCTTGGATATAAAAGCATTGGCGATTTGCCCTTCAAGAGCTCAATATCCATTTCAGCCGTCGACATATTACCACCATTTTCGACAACATACCGTCTTTGTAATCTAAAAATCAACAACGAAAGTAATCCCGCTTTCAACCTGGTTGAGACCTTACTGGCATCAACAGCTATTCCAATTCTGTTTCCGGCAGCCCGGTTCGGGGAATCGCTCGGATTGCCAAATTCACCTTATGTTGACGGAGGTTTCTCCGATGACCATATTCCCTTTGAAGCAGTTTTACAGTTTGAGAAATTCAGAGGTGTTGGCGTGGATACCCTGATAATTGTCAGCCGGAAAAGCGATACAAAGCAAGGGATAAAAAATGAAGTTGAGAAATTCGGGGATACAGATTACAGAACATTTGATAAATTGAGTTACTGGATTGATAACCTGGCAATGAACGGCTTTATCAGGAGCATGAAGGAAATACAAAAGAAATACCCCGAGCTGGCCGCCCGCACGTTTGTTTACATCCCTGATTTTGAAGAAAATTTTGCGCTTTTAGACTTTTCAGAAATGAAACGTCAATATGAAGTTACTGTTAGTTGGGCTGAAACACATAAACCCATTCCTCTTAATCAATATCTGGAAGAAAATACTTGGGATGATAAATTAAAAGTGATGGAAAACGACGAGTCGTCCGACAAGTAATAACGAAAATTACAATTTCGCATTTGCAATACAGTAAGCACAAACTTAAAGAGCCTGAAGTAAGTATAAGAAGCAGATAAATGAATTCAGAAGATTTGTTATTTGGCAATTAATAAACTCAGAAGTACAACCGATTTTGAAAAATTACTGGAATAAAATACCAAACAAGGATTCATAAATTGGATGTGAAGCTTCAACCGCTACTCTTTTTCAATTTTATTTACTATATTTACAATAGAAAATCATTGATCCGAAGTGCAATCATTTTTCGGATAATGCCAGCGGCTTAAATACAATTCAAAACATCACCGATTTTATGTTCTGAACCTTATTTTCGCCTTTTTCGATGCCTGCAGGAGTATTTTTAATTCCCCGATTTTAAGAACACTCAACACTGGTTTGCATGGAACGGATTTTAAAAACAACAGGAATAATTCTACTGATATTTCTTGGCGGATACCTTGTTTGGCGATTCTCCTTCCTGTTAGTCTATTTTATTGTTGCAGCTATTATTTCATTTATCGGTCATCCGGTTGTGCTTTTTTTAACAAAGCTGAGGATAGGAAAGTTACATATACCAAAAAGCATAATTGCCCTTTTCACACTTTTAATGATACTGGGATTTTGTATTTTGGTTTTAGCAATCTTTGTTCCTCTAATATTTCAGGAAGCGCAATCGATATCCCGCATCGATCTCAGCAAGGTTTCTATTGAACTTCAGGGTCCATTATCAAATATTGAGAAAGAAATGAATCGGTTCGGCCTAATTCCTGCCGGGCAGACGCTTCAGGATTTAATTGCTGAAAACGCAAAGGCGCTCATCAACATCAGTTCTGTTACAACCTTTTTAAACGGGCTACTCGGATTTGCAGGTTCTTTTTTTATCGACCTTTTCTCTGTTTTTTTTATTGCCTTTTTCTTTTTGAAAGATGACCATCTGTTTGAAAATATTATTTTAATGGCCTTACCCGAAAAATATTCGGAGCCCATTCATAAAGTATTTGTTAATTCAGTAAAGCTTATGAGACGATATTTTACAGGAGTATTTTTCGAAATTATTGGTGGCATTACTTTAATTACTGCCGGATTTCTGATACTTGGAGTCGAAAATGCTTTACTACTTGGATTTTTAGGCGGACTAATAAATATTATCCCATACCTGGGGCCGATACTTGGAACAATAATGGGACTCTCACTTGGTTATACAAGTGCCCTCGCAGCAGGAGATTTCGCTTCCTTTACTCCTTTGGCTATAAAAATTGCAGTTGTGGTGTTCGGGATTCATTTCCTTGATACCATGCTTTACCAACCGATTATATACTCTAAAAGTGTGAAGGCACATCCTCTCGAAATTTTCGTGGTAATACTGATCGGAGGAAGCCTGGCGGGCATTATTGGTATGCTTTTAGCTGTTCCGTCGTACACTCTATTACGCGTTATTGCCAGGGAATTCTTTAACAAGTTCCGCGTAGTTGAAAAACTTACAAGAAATATTTAACACATTCTGAATCCAATCCAGGCATTTCCCCTACTTGCTTTATATTTATCGCAATAATTTAAAATTTATACCAATCTGAATATCTGAATCTTAACAATGAATTACAGTTTTTTTGAAAAAATATTTCAAAATATTCCATTTTATATCGCAAGCGATATATAATTTTATCTACATTTGCATCGCGAACGACATAATCGTATACGAATATAAAAAGCAAAAACACAATTTACATTTAAACAAGTCCGGGATCAAAACACAGGTAGTTTAAATAAGGAAAAACTAAAAACAAAACAACGCGATGAAACAATCAATTTATGACTTCACAGCCACGAGCCTCCAGGGGAAAGAAGTTCAGATGAGCACCTATAAAGGAAAAACAATACTGGTTGTGAACACAGCCAGCAAATGCGGTTTAACACCTCAATACGAAGGTTTGGAAAAGCTTTATCAGAAATATAAAGACAAAGGTTTGGTTATTTTGGGCTTTCCGTGCAATCAGTTTGCCAACCAGGAAGCAGGTGACGAAAAATCCATTTCCGAAGGCTGCCTGATCAACTATGGCGTCAGTTTCCCGATGTTTGCAAAGATTGACGTAAACGGAGAAAGTGCCCATCCTGTATATAAGTATCTGAAAAATGAGCTCAGCGGTCTTCTGGGAAGTACGATCAAATGGAATTTCACCAAGTTCCTCATTGATGCAAACGGCAAACCCGTAAAAAGATTTGCCCCGATTACAAAGCCAGAAAAAATTGACAAATACCTCGAAAGTATTTTGAACTAAATCAGCAAGTGAATCAGGTATTTAAACATCTGCTATAGTTTTACTTAACTAAACATGTGCCCGGTACCTGATTTGCATTTTTCGCATCCAAATATTGATAAAAAATGAATTTTGATCAACTGAAACTGGGCAACCAATTGTGTTTTCCGGTATATGCCGCGTCCAGACTTATTATCAGGGAATATCAGCCATACCTGGACGAACTTGGCATAACCTATCCTCAATACCTGGTGCTTATGGTTTTGTGGGAAACGGATGCTATTTCGGTGAATGATATTTCGAAAAAACTGATTCTCAATACCAACACTATTACTCCGCTTCTAAAACGAATGGAAACGCAGGGAATTATAGAACGGCATCGTTCGGAAAGTGATGAGCGGAAAGTAATAGTTAATCTCACCCATAAAGGAAAACTAATGCAGGTTGACGCAGCTGTAATCCCGGAGAAACTTGCAGCAGGACTAATTTCAGATACCATGAAAATTGAGGAACTTATTGATCTGAAAGCGAAACTCGATGTCATTATAAATTTCCTGAACGAGAAAAACAAAACAGAATAGAAGGATTTGGCGCATAATAGGTTCCAAACGAAATTATAAATATTGGGTATTGTATCACAAGTAAATTTTTAGGGCTGCACTTTGGTTACAATTGACCATCCTAACGAACGACTATTTACCATCAGCATCGTGCAGCATCGGAACAAAAAGGACTGAAAGTGTTTCTTTATGCCTGATTTTACCGTTTTCTTTTTCAATAAAGTAAAGTTTCTGATTATAGCTTTCTCCGGCAGGTATGATCATTCTGCCACCTTCCGCCAGTTGATCCAACAAGGCTTCCGGTATCTTTGTCGGCGCACAGGTTACAATAATGGCATCGTAAGGAGCATATTCCTTCCACCCTTTATACCCATCCCCTGCTTTAACTTTAATGTTTTTATAGCCTTCCTTTTCAAATATTTTTATTGACCTGATTGCCAGCGAATCAATAATCTCAACAGAATAAACTTCCTTGCACAAATAGCCCAGTATTGCAGCCTGGTAGCCCGAACCGGTTCCTATTTCCAAAACCCTCATGTTCTTATCCGGTTCAAGGATTTCAGTCATATAGGCTACAATGTATGGCTGCGAAATAGTCTGGTTGAATCCTATCGGCAAAGGAGTATCGTTGTACGATTTATTTCTGTATCCGATGGGAACAAAAATATGGCGGGGCACGGCCTTAAACGCGTCAAGCACTGCGGCAGATTTAATCCCACGGGCTTTAATCTGCTGTTCGACCATTTTCAGTCTGAGTTTCGTAAAGTCTTCCTCAGTCATAATCTGACCTTTACACGATAGATTGGAGAAAGCAATTACAGCCAGGCATGTAAGAGGATATTTTAGCCAACTTATCATCAGTAAACTGTTTTTTCGCATACAAAAATACTACCGGCACAAGCCATTTTCCAAATGCGGAATGATTTTTAAAAGTATGATCAGGCTATAAATAGCCGAAGCCGACCTCCTGCAATGAGATCAGCTCCGACGCACTTCCATCTATTACCCACAAAAGTATATATTTTTATATGACTTAAGAAATTCACTGAAAAAATCGACACTTTTATTAAGCTTTAAAATGCAAAACGGCCGTCAAAATATCCCTGGTAAAATTCAGTTTCCCATGTTATTTCCGGCAAAGCGAAAGAGGCTGTCACCGGATCGGGACAGCCTCTTTTACTTATTTTAATCACAAATGAATGTGTTTAGTTGAGTTTAAGTTTTTCAAGTATATCCTTTGCTTCCTTTTGATAAAAGTTTTCAGGATCAGAAGCCACATCCGCAAATTGATTGATGGCTTTTTCTTTCTGATTATTTTTCAGGTAACAAAGACCCAGATACCATTCGGCATGTTCAACATACAGGTTGTCGTTGTGTTCGATAATTGTATTAAAAGCATTTATCGAATTTTCATAATCCTGGGTTTCGATGTTCGAAATCCCATAATAGAACCAGACAGCTATATTCGAATTGTCCTTTTCGAGGATACTTTTGAATAATAACGAGGCAGTTGCGAAGTCCTTTTGCTGGAACTTTATTACAGCTTCAATTATATTCTGATCGCCACGGGTTTGATCAATAATGTTCTCGGAAGAATAATACTCAGTAAAGAGCGAATCATTAGAGATATTGCGTGGGGTTTGCAGATACAAAGTAGCAGCAACAGCGCAAAGAGCCAGCAATGAAGCGGCGGCATACCACCATTTTCGTGTATTCATGCGCACTACCGGAACTTCTTCTTTGTGAATACGACCCTCATTGATTGCAGTTAGCAATTTCCGACGCAGATCGATAATATCTTCACGTAAAAGAGCTGAATCAATGGTTTGTGAGACCTTCAACTCTTCTGCCAGGACAGGATTTTTGCGTATTTCCTCCCTGAAGGCTGCCTGCTCAGGAGGAGCCATCTCATTGGCAAGGTATTGCTCAATGGTGGCCGAATGTTTTAATGGATTTTTCATTTGGTTAAATTTAAAAACTAAAAGGGTTAAGGGTAAAAAGGTCTTCTGATACCGGTTGCATGATATATCAGAATATCGGAGTAATCTTAGTTTTAATTACGTTATAATTGCTAAATGCTTGAGCCACAATTCTACAGATTGTAAGAAGTAATTCCTGAAAGAACGTGTAAATAATTGTTTGTCTTTTCATGATTTTATCTGGTGTAACTGCACCGAAATGAATTAATTTTCAATGATTCCTATCAATTCCTCAATAGCAGTTGCTTCGCATTCAATGGTCTGAAAATGTGCTTAAGGCAAGATGTAAGCAATGTTCAGATGGCTTCTTTCTTGATAATGTTTCAGTGTATCCTTTGTTATATAATCCAGATTTTTTAAAAAGGTGATACCATTTTTGCATTTATTTTTACTTTTTTTAAAAAATAAATATTATTCCATTGATATACAGCTTTTTATAGTGTTACTTTTTTATTGTCTACTGTAATATCAATACTCCGTAAGATTTTGATCTAACGCAAAGACGCAAAGTAATATATATCTGATTATCTGATTATTAGGACAAAAAAGCCTGATTTTACTTAAAGTTGATATTGAGACTATTGAAAACAAGAAACGAACTATTGAACTATCTAACGCTATATTTTTATATAACATAAGTGTAAATCTGTTAACAGTTTTTTAAAAGCTGTTACCATGCAGGTAATGTTAATAAAACTATTTTCAGGTTACAACCTGCACCGATTGATCTGCCTTATTATAAAAATCTACTTTAATTAAAGTGTGATACTACTTCCATTTAATCACAATTTTACCGGCAAGATAACTCATGGGGATATAGGCAACTAACAAATCCAGAATAGTGAACCAGGTTGGTGATGGCAGCAAGAAAGTATTGCCAATTCCTCCGGCAAGGAAAAACACACCAATACCCAGAGCGAAATACATTTTATGGTTTGCAGCAATAAGCGCTGCCAGGAGCGCACCGGCAAATGTTCCGAGAGCATGAGCCAGAAACGGCATAATAAAATGCTCAGGACCAAACAAATGCATTGACTCTTTCAAACCTTCCATTGTAGTAATGTCAGCACCTTCAGGCGGCGAAATAACCGAGCCACTTATCATAACAATTCCCATGTTTACAATACTTCCGAAAACAATGCCCGCAAGTAGGGCCAAAATATTTTTAACGATTGGATTCATGTCAGGTTTCGGGTTACGTTTTAGTTGAGTTATTTTTGAATGTAATGTATTGACATTTAAGCGATATCCTATAAGAATGAGATGAGAAACCAGGTATCACTATCAGGGATATCAGCAAAGTCAAATTTACATCTCTTTTGGATTTTTTTCAATATGCATTTCGGGAAATGCTTTTAAAATCGATATTTTCGTATTTTCGTGATATTATTTTAGTGCAAGAATGACAACCCTGGATAGCGCATCTGTTAAAAAACTAATTTCTGATTTAGCCTCAGAAGGATTCTCCTTTCATGAGGATTATGATGAAATAAATGAATATCGTTTTGGCAAGCTATTCACAAGGCGAAAACTGGGAAATGTAGTATTTGAAAAAGATGGTATTATTCTCCGGATTTATAACGATTTGTTTTTCAGAGTAACAGGTCTATCTCACACCTTCGACGAAAATTTACAGAAACCGGTTAGAGTTTCGGATGATGAATTTTATCAGATGCAAAAGCATGTTATCAAATACAGGTATGAACAACATTTGAAAAAACAGCTGCCATCCGATAATGAGGTACCAACAATTGCTGATATCCAAACATGAAAATACCTGTTATAAAATTCAATTTAGTATGGTTTGAAAAAATATCCTGCTTTTCAATACTATAAAAAATACATTGCAATGGAATCCTTTTATAGCTGCTTTTTAGAAGCTATTTTCAAATCAATCCAAAGCAGATAGCAATAAAACTCGGGCCATTAAGTGAAGCATGCATAATAATTCCTGTCCATGTATTTTTAGTTTTCTGCACCACATACGATTGAATGAAGATGAGTGGCAGCAGAGTAAGCAGCAATTGCCAACCGAAAGCGATATGAAATAATCCCCATCCAAAACCATGAATGAGCCAGGTATTTTTCCCGAACGCAACTTCCTGTCGTGGAAGCATAACACCCCGCCAAAGCAATTCTTCGCCAAAAATATTTAAAATCCAGTAAGGGAGCCAGACAAGCAGCAACCAATATCTTCCTTTATTCAGCGGTTCAAACGACATAAATGCGGGCGAATGATCAAATTTGCCGATCGCTATTTCCAGCCCTTTCATTATAACCATGCTTAATACACCAACCAAAATCAATCCGCCAACACACCACATTAAATCTATTCGTGTCAGTCGCTTAAATCGCAGACGTTCAACCCAGGTGCTTTTCGAGAAATTATAGCCTTCAGCTTTCAGAATAAGTAATGCAGTAATAATCAGAGGTGTAAAAATCCCTAATCCGCCAATTATGAACCAGAATAAAATTGTTTCCTGCCCGGTAATTCTGCTGAGGTATGGGATCATATACCGTGTTAGTACAAACATCAAAATAGCAGCGGCTATATAGATAGAAAAGGATGGAATGAGCCCAAGTTTTTTTAATGCTGAACCGTTGTTCATACTTTGAAATTTTAAATTTGACTTCCGCATCAGTATTTCAGGATCACCAGCAAATTATATAACAGGCATATTTACACAGAATTATAAAAAACCATATTTCCAGTCCTGAAACAAACAAATATACTATTTCTCACTATTAGAATTGGGAAAGCATTTTGAAAAAAATCACAGTCTACCAGGTAAATTTTAAAAAAATGAGAGAATATAGCCTGCCAATGAACCGCCTAAAACGATAAAAGCACTGTTAACTTTTTTGAAACCAAAAGCGGCCAGAACACTTAAAACAGCTATTACAATGCTGCGCCAGTCGGTAATAGTTTCCATTCCCATGGCAAAGCAAATGGATGCAATAATTGCCACCGAAGCCACATTTACCGCATCGAGGAAAGAGGAAAAAAGTGTTGAGTTTCGCATTTTCTTTACCAGTGGATTAAGCAAAGCTACAAACACGAATGACGGAAGAAAAATACCAATGGTTGAAACAATTGCTCCTTTTAATCCATTTATTTGATACCCAATAAACGTAACTGACGAAAAAAGCGGCCCGGGAGTAAACTGTCCAACAGCTATAGCATCAATGAGTTGCTGCCGCGACAAGAGTCCGGTTGAAACAAATTCCGTATCGAGAAACGCGAACAGAACATAACCGCTTCCATAAAGTATTGCACCTATTTTTAAAAAAATAAGAAACAGATTGAAATTTGTTGCTGTTGTTATTGCACTGCCCGAAATCTGTAGCAGTACAAATGGAAAAACACTGTTTGTTTTATTCAGTTTTTTGCTTCGGACAGAAGCCAGTAGAATAGCAAAAAAACCTGCTCCGAACATCAGGTATATTTCATTGAAACTAAGCAGTGAAAAGGCTAAAACCACTAATCCGATGAGGGCGAGTTCAATGGTTTTAATTGATTTTTTTGCAAGTGGAAATACAGCTGCAACTATTATTACAATTATTGCAGGTTTAATTCCATAAATAAAAGGCTGAACTTCGGGCAGTTGGCCATATTTTTTGTAAAGCCACGCAAAAACACCGGTTATAAAAACTGCCGGAAGGATAAAGCAAAGTCCTGCTACGATCATCCCACGCCAGCCGGCTCTTTCGTGACCTATGTGGATAGCCATTTCGGTGCTGTTTGGACCTGGAATTAAATTTGTTGCACCAATTAAATCAAGGAAATGTTGTTCGGTGAGCCATTTTCTTTTTGCAACTACTTCGTTTTGCATCATGGCAATATGAGCAGCAGGTCCCCCAAAACCGATTACGCCCAGTTTGAGGAAAAGTTTTGCAATTTCTTTTAAATCAGACCTGCTATACATTGTATATCAATCTTTTATTAAATATTTTTTCGTCAAATTCGAGTTGCGAAAGGATAGGAAACTTATAAGTTGCTGCTGCTTCCGCTGTTTGCCGGAAATTCAAATCTATTCAATCAGTGTTCAACTATAATCACCACATTTCCGGTTTTTTGTCCGGTTTCCACATATTTATATGCCTCAACAATTTGATCCAGAGTGTAATATCTGTCCACAACAGGTTTAAACGCGCCTGATTCAACCAAATCCTTTAAAAATTCAACATCAGCTTTACTGATATCAGGAATTGGAAACAGTACCCTCTTGCCTCTGAACAAGGGAGTTATAATCGCCAGTAGAGGATTCTGCGACATATAACCAAGCTCCGTTGACATGTAGATTCCATTTTTCGTAAGAAGTGGTTTGCATTTACCAAACGAACTTTTGCCAACAGCATCAAATATAACATCAAACTGAGTGTCAAGTTTAGTGAAATCCTCTTTCAGGTAATCAATAACAAGGTCAGCTCCCAATGATTTTACTAAATCAACATTTTTAGTGTCGCAAACTGCTGTAACTGTTGCGCCCAGATATTTTGACAGTTGCACTGCTGCTGAACCTATTGCTCCTGTTGCACCATTAATCATAACTTTTTGCCCGCTTTTGATTTTTGCAGCCCTGATGTCGCACAATGCATAATGCGAACCTTCGGCAATGGGCGCCGCATCAGTGTAAGTTGTATTTGCCGGCATAGTGGTAATAGCTTCATTTTCATTCATAACCATATACTGTGCATGAGCTCCAAATTTGGAATCATTAAACCCAAACACTGTATTACCAGGCTTAAATGTTTTTACATCAGCACCTATAGCTACTATTTCGCCGGCAAATTCGTTCCCCAGTGTTTTATTTCGTGGCCGTATGAGTCCGCTAAAAAAACGGACGATAAAATACTCTGCACTCCGGAAACCGCAATCGGTTCTGTTAACTGTTGTGGCAAACACTTTAATAAGCACCTCATTAGCCTGGGGAACAGGCTTTGCTGTTTCTGCCAGTTGCACAACTTCAGGAGGGCCGTACTTGTTATATATCGCAGCTTTCATATTTGTGATTTTATCAAATAAGCAATTGAACAGAAGGTTTTTTAATCTTCATTAGTTTAAGGAAGCAAAATCCAATTAGGGAATACATTCAGCCTGTTGTATCAAAAATACAAATCTTTTAACATATAATAAGCAGATTGAAAGCAGGTAATGCATCCTGTTTGTAGTAATTGCAATTTTCAACTTACGATTACCGGAATCAAACAAAAATATATCCAGCACTTCGATAAGCGAAATAATCGTGGTTAGAAAAAAGTTTTCTAAAATAATCCGAACTTCCAACTGATAAATGCACTGGTCCGGAGATCGATTGTAAAAATTCGTTTTATTGCCGGTGATAATCAGGTCTGCCTTCAAAGCCTCCGCGCTGGGGTTCCTGCGGCATTTTACCACTGAATTTCCTGAGGTTATATGTAAACGATAGCATGAAATATTGCTGTAAAACTTCCGTGTTTGAATCTTCAATATAGGTATCGGCAACAACGCGGCTAAGGCTGGTATTCTCATTCAGAATATCGTAGCACGATAATTTAATTTCACCGGCTTTATTTTTGAAAATTTTCTTGCCAAAATTTACATTCCATAAGGTATAACGGCTCGAAGTATTTGATGATAAATAGTTGTAATCCTGATAAGTAACCGCATTCTGAACAAAAAAACCTTTCCAGAATTCCCAGTTAAACTGCAGGGAACCGATCTGGAAGAAATAGTTATTGTTCAGTTCCGGCTGAATAGAATTCTCAACCAGGTTGTAATTAAGATTGTATGAAATGGTAAAATCAAGTTTTTCGCTGATGTTGCTGCTAAGCACTGTACCCAGGTTTATGCCGTAAGTATTTGAAGTATTGGTTTCGGTATTAATAATACTCGGAAGTTTGTTGTAACTCACACCGGTATTGAAGTTTATATTACTCTTTATGGGTTTTACAGGAAATCCAATGGTAATGAGTGCGCGGGCATTCCAGGCGCCATCGAGGTTTGCAGGGATTGAAAGTTGCCTTCCTTTATTAACTTCCTGTCCATTAATAAGAGTATCGTTGGCGGTCCGGAAGGTGGCATTTCCGATATAATTCACTGTTTTCTGAAAAAATAACATTCCAAACAAATTTCTTGTTTTGTCCTTGTTGGATGTTGAAATTCGAGCCATGGTAAAATGCCTGATTTCCTGATCGAGCTGCGGATTTCCGGTTGTCAACAACAATGGATTTGAATTATCAATTACTTTTTGCAACTGCGTAATAGATGGGGCATTGGTGCTGGCTCGATAAACTACCCGCAAATTGGTGGTTTTAGTGAACTTATAATTAAACATCAGGTTAGGTAGTACGTTGTTGAAATAACGCTGCGTTGAATCCGGGAGCGGGAAACTCGTTTCGCCATCCAGGCTTGCATATTGATAATTGATCCCGGCATTGAGGTTCGTTTTCTCCGTTTTATACAAATATCCGGCACCTGCACGATGCGTAGTATAATGGTTGGAATAGATATTTGAAAGCAGCGTATCGAATTGTGTGTATTGCTGCACATCACTGGCATAATTATAGGTTTTCTTATCGTTATCATTTTCGGACCACGATACTGTATAATTTACCTGCACCTGACTATTTTCACCTACAGGTTCTGTATATACCAGGTTCGACGAAAGTGAAATTCCGTCAGTGAGAGTTTTTCCATACTGATCGATTGAATCGTTTGTTTCGCCTTGTGACTGCTGATAATAAACACTTTGCGATATAACATAGCTATCTCTGTCGCGGTTGGTTATACCTGTTCCCAGGTTAAGCGAAATAGTCCTTCCCTTTTTAATAAACTTATGGCGGTATAGTATATCGTTATTGAAATTATATCCTATGGCATCGCTGGTATTGGTATTTATGGAAGCATTAACCAGATTTTGTTCCATGTAATCGGGAGTTAAAGCCGTTGTGGCATTGAAATAACTGTCGGAAGTATTATCCTGAAGGCTGATGCGTGGTGTAATAATGAGCGAATTATTCGAATCGATAGTATACTCGATACGTGCATTAAACCTGTGGTTCGAATTATCAGTGGTTGAATTGCTCTGCTCCTGATAATACTGACTGCCATCACCACCCAGAATATACTGGCGGTCGGACACTTTATTGGTTGTATTTATTCCGTTGTTCCAGAAATAACTGGCGTTCAGTGTTAGTTTTGGTCCCCATGCGTCGGTGTAATTAACACCAATAGCGTTAGTGGTAAAAACTCCGCTTTGCGGACCAGCCTGAAAACCCTGTGCAACTCCGCCTCTTCCACCCATTCCCGGCTGACGGCCACCGCTGCTACCTACAACATCTTCGGCCGAGAAATTCTGTTGGTTTACATTATTACTCATTCCAAGCAAAGTTATTCGCCGCGTGCCATTAAAAAAATTCATATTTGCACCTAGTAAATAACGGTCATCCGTTCCGTAGCCGGCAGAAAATTTCCCGAACTGGCCATTATTTTTGGCACTTTTGGTTACAATATTGATAGTTTTCTGTCCGCTTCCATCATCGAAACCGGTCCAGGCAGCCTGATCACTCAACTTATCGAAAACCTGAATTTTATCCACCACTTCGGCAGGCAGATTTTTAAGCGTTACCGAAGGGTCGTCGCCAAAAAACTGTTTCCCGTCAACCAATATTTTTTTTACATCTTCGCCATGTGCTTTAACAGTGCCATTTTCGATGGTAATGCCCGGCATTTTTTTTATAAGATCTTCGGTAGTAGCATCTTCGCTTACTTTAAAAGCCGCTGAATTGTATTGTGTTGTATCCCCTTTTTGCTCAGCACGAATGGCGACACCGCTGATATCAACTTCTCCGAGAGTTGTTGAGGAAGGCTTTATTGTAATTTTTCCAAGGTTTTCCATTTTACCTCCGGCGCCTACATTTCTTCGGTAATTTTCGAAACCTACATAAGAGATTTCCAGCACATAGGGGCCTTTGGCGAGTTTTGTAAATTCGAATTCCCCTTGTTTGCCACTCGATGTATAATTAAACCGGAGCGAATCGCGGACACTGGAAAGTTTAACGGTAGCTCCCACAAGTGGCTGCTGATCGTCAGCATTAATAAGTGAACCGGCAATACGGAATTCCTGGGCAAGAACCGTAAATGAAAACATCAAAAAGAAAAAGAAAAGGAGTAAGCGGAGTTTAATCATGAATACATGTATTATTTCGGCAAAAATACTCCTGATTAGATTGCAAAAACGGGGAAAAGATTAATTTGAAGAGAAATAAATTATAAAAACAGTTTTTATAGTTTTAAAC
>CAZBZA010000027.1:14198-17796 GCA_964495865.1 uncultured Lentimicrobiaceae bacterium | reverse complement strand
GTTGGTATTAATTGAACGTTAAGAAAAGATTTTCATTGAAAGGGCGAAACTAATAAAATATTTTATGAACTTTTAACACTAAGGTAACTTTTTTTATAAAAATTTTTAGAAAGTTTTCAACAAAATGACTTATCATCCTCATAATAAGATCATAAGCAACATTTTAGATTTATTTATCCTGGTCAACTAAAAAAGGATAAGCACATACAATTTGCGGCTTAAAGTTAAAAAAAATAATGCCGAATAATACATTCATACAAATTTTTTTTTGAAAGGTCTTTTTCTCCTTAAGTAAATTTCATCAAATTTTTAATCGCAATATTCTAAAATGTAACCTAAAATAGAATATCAGGAATCGTAACGTTAGAATTCTTTGCGCAAAAAAATAAAAATATTTTTTTCTAAATAATTGATAGAGAGAGAGTTTTACTATTCTCGTGTCCGACTTACAGATTTTGATAGAGATTGAACATAAAAAAACGATTACAGAAACGAGAGTAATTTAAGAAATTACAAAATAAATTAATGCCTCTAACTCAAAGAACCAAATCGGACAAATATGCTGATAAGCAGTAATTATTGTTCAAAATATAGATTTGAAATTGCAACACTTAACGTATTTTTCAAATATACAGCCAGTTTGCGAGAGTAATTTGAAATGTTAATCATATCAAATGTCATTACTACCTGAGCTTAGGATAAATGCCTTAATGCAGTTTCGAAATGAATGTACAGAAGATAGGCAAATATTAAGATATGATATCGTATTGTATCACTGTAAGTTAAAGCAATATTTGCAATCAATTACATAGAAACAATAAAATTCTTCGAAATCTTAGTAATTTTTTTTTCTATGTTGAACAATATTATTAATGATTGTTGTAAATTTACAGGCTCTTACTATAAGTCGAATCACTAACTACAAATCGTCTCACTGTATAATTAAGATTTTTACAATGAAAAAAAGTATGCTTTTTGGCAGCACAGCAGCAGATCCAAGGACTAACAGCTCCAAAAAAAACGCCCTCAAATTATTGATATTAAAAGAATTATATCAGAATGGATGTAAATCGATACCTGAACTCAGCAAAATAATTCACATGAGTACCCCAACAATTACCAGGGCTATAGATGAGTTGATTGAAAGCGAGTTTCTTGCCGAAGAAGGTATTGGGAGTTCGAGTGGTGGCCGCCGTCCGAACCTGTATGGACTAAATCCGCCAGCCAGGTACGTTTTGGGAGTTGATATCAGCAGGTATCACATCAGGCTTGGTTTGTTCAATTTCAGTAACCAACCGGTTGTTGATATAAAAGTGATTGACGAAGGTCTTGAGGTTTCGAAAGATTTCATGAAAAGCCTTAAAACTGCAGTGAATGATTTTATCAAAGAATCAGGCATTGACGAAAAGAAACTAATGGGCATCGGAATTGCTCTTCCCGGTCTGATCGATTTGCATACCGGCATCAGTTACAGCTACCTGCAGGATGAAAAACCCGCTACCATACAGTTTGAAAATATCTTTGACTACCCGGTTTTTGTCGAAAACGACACCAAAGTTATGGCGCTAGGCGAGCAGGCTTTCGGTATGGCACAGGGAAAACAAAATGTTCTTTGCCTCAATATTGGTTCGGGTATCGGTTTGGGGATGATACTCAATGGAAAACTTTACAAAGGAAATTCCGGTTTCTCTGGTGAGTTCGGACATATTCAGGTTGATCCCGACGGACAACTTTGTTATTGCGGAAAAATTGGCTGTCTGGAAACTCTAGCCTCCGGCACAACTATGATAAAACGCGCTAAAAAAGAAATCAGCGAAGGTGCAACCACCGTTATCCGCACCATGGTTTCCGGCGACCTGAGCAAAATAACCATCGAAACCGTGCTGAAAGCGGCACAGCATGGCGATCAGTTTGCAATTGGTTTGCTTGCGAATATCGGCGAACACCTTGGACGTGGAATAGCTGTTCTGATTCATCTTTTTAACCCTGAACTCATTATTATCGGCGGCGAGCTTACCAAAGCTGATAATTACATCGTTGACCCGATTCAACAAAACCTCAATAAATTCACTATTGCCAAAATACGCCGCGATGCGCAGATCATGACCTCAAATCTTGGACAGAATGCAGGCCTGATGGGTACTGTAGCTCTTGTTATGAATAAAGTTTTTCAAAAGGAATAACCTAACAACTAAAATTAAATACTCAAACTGCTTTGGTATACCTTATATATATACCAAAGCTTTTGCATTTAACAGAATTAGCATCTGCGATTAAACTGATAGTTTTTAGAAACTGATAAACAAATCAATATGAAATTACCCTCAATCGTACCTACTTTTTTAGCCGTATTCATGTCAGGATTTTTTTCGCTGTCGAGTGCACAACAAATATCGGTGCCTGATTGGGAAAATCCATACCTTACTTCCTTAAATACACTCAAACCTCATGTAACTTATATTCCTTACGATACTGAGGCAAAAGCAATTAAAAACATCCCAGCCGAGTCGGAACTATTTTTGTCGCTGAATGGGAAATGGAAGTTCAAATTATCCGACAATTATACGCTTGTGCCGGAAGGATTTTTTCAGCCAGGCTTTGATGCAACTTCGTGGGCATTGATTGATGTTCCGTCAACCTGGGAAGTTCAGGGTTACTCCTACCCTATCTACACCAATATCCCTTACGAATTTTACTCAAAAAACCCATTGCCCCCGCATGTTCCTCACGATTATAATCCAGTTGGAACTTACCTGACTCAGATCGCAGTTCCCGAAAAATTTAAAGACAAAAACGTAATTATTCACTTCGGTGCTGTAAAATCATTTTTCTATATCTGGCTCAATGGCAAGTATATAGGTTTCAGTAAAGATTCGAAAACACCGGCTGAATTTGACCTTACACCTTATCTTAAAGAAGGTAATAATACACTTGCTTTGCAGGTTTTTCGCTGGAGCGATGGCTCATATCTCGAATGCCAGGATATGTGGCGCATGAGTGGAATAAACCGAGATGTTTTCCTATACGCAAGGCCCGATACCCACATCCGCGATTTCTTTGCTAAAGGAAATCTGAAGGATAATTATACGAACGGAAACCTGGAACTTGACATTTTATTCAATAATTTTTCAGCTGAAGATGCCGGAAACTATAAGCTTCAAATAAATCTTTACGATAAAGCCAATACAGCAAAACCTGTTTCGTCCGAAATCATTTCCCTTGTTTCAGCAGCTGGAAAGGATAGTGTGCGCTACGAAAAAAACATTCCACAGGTAAAAAAATGGACCGCAGAAACGCCTGATTTATATATCCTTACGCTAACTCTTCTGGATCAAAACGGAAAATGCATCGAAAGTCTGAGTAACCGTATCGGTTTCCGCAGCAGCGAAATAAAAAACGGTTTATTGCTGATAAACGGTGTTGCCGTTAAACTGAAAGGCGTAAACCGGCATGAGCACGACCCGGTAAAAGGTCATGTAATTTCGCGGGAACTTATGCTACAGGATGTTAAGTTAATGAAACAGAACAACATAAATGCTGTGCGCACCTGCCATTATCCAAACGATCCATACTGGTACGAGCTTTGCGACGAATATGG
>CAZBZA010000027.1:12386-14098 GCA_964495865.1 uncultured Lentimicrobiaceae bacterium | reverse complement strand
CCTGTGCAATATGAACGTGCATTGCATGAGTGGAATACAGATATTTATTGCCCGATGTACGAAAGCGTTAACAGTATGCTCAGCTATGCTTCAAAAAAACAGGAAAAACCATTAATTCAGTGCGAATATGCTCACGCAATGGGAAACAGCACCGGCAACTTAATTGATTATTGGGATGCTATTGATAACAACGAACAACTACAGGGAGGATTTATCTGGGATTGGGTTGACCAGGGATTGCAGAAATTTGATTCGGTGGGAAGACAATTCTGGGCATTTGGCGGCGATTTTGGTCCGAAAGATGTACCGAGTGATGGAAATTTCTGTACAAACGGATTAGTCTTTCCTGATCGCAAACCACATCCGGCACTTTCGGAGGTTAAAAAAGTGTATCAATATGTAAAATTTACTGCCGTTGACCTGAAGAAACCTGTATTCCGCATGACGAATAAATATGCGTTTCAGGATCTGAAAAACACCCTTATACAATGGGAAATAACCGAAAATGGCAAAGTCATCACCCAAGGAACTTTTACAACTGAAAATATAACTCCCGGAAATTCGCGCGATTACAGCATATCATGGAAAACGCCTTCAGCAAAACCAGGAAAATATTATCATCTTACCGTATATCTCGTTACTACTGACGACAGGCCGCTGCTTGGTAAATTCCACCTCCTGGCTTCGGAACAGTTTGAGTTATATACAACACCGGCAGCTGAAATTAATGCTTCAACATTACCTGCAGTTGAAACATCTGAAACAGATAATTCGATTACTGTTAAAGGAAAAACATTTGCCATTCAGTTTGATAAATCCTCCGGCACCATAGCCTCATTCACATACAACGGACAGCAATTGCTTGAACAGGGTCCTCTTCCGAATTTCAGGCGTGCACCAACGGACAATGACGCAGGAAGTAAAATGTTTATAAAATGCAAACCCTGGTACGATGCAAGTGAAAACAGAAAGGTAAAATCGGTTGTTTTAGATAAATCCAACGCAAAAACAATAAAAGTGTCTGTTACTTTCCTTCTTCCTGATGCAAACAGCGAAATGGTTTCGATATATACCATTACCGGGAAAGGTGATATTTTGGTTGAAAACCATCTGAAAGCCGGTCAAAACCAACCCTGGATTCCACGCCTGGGAATGAATATGCGCCTTAACGGATCGCTGAACCAGGTTGACTGGCTCGGTCGAGGTCCTTTTGAAAATTATATTGACAGAAAAGCCGCAGCTTTTATCGGGCTTTATCATTCAACTACCGATGAAATGTACACTAATTACGTCCGCCCACAAGAAAACGGTTATCGCTCCGAAGTAAAATGGTTTTCGGTAAATGACGGAAAATCGGTTGGGCTGTATTTTGAAGGATCACCGAGCCTGGGCTTCAGCGCGTTACCCTATACATACGACGATCTGAAAGGTTTCGAGCATAAAGGCAAACATGGAAACCTGCTTTCAAAGCAATCATTTACTGATCTGAACCTCGATTATTTGCAGTGCGGCTTGGGTGGCGACGACAGCTGGGGAGCCTGGCCGATGGAGAAATACCTTATTCCTGCAAAGGATTACAGCTGGTCGTATCGTATGCGGCCCTATCTGGTAACCAAAGAGAATCCTGCTAAGCTGTGGGAAAACAAAATTGTAGTAAAATAAAAAAGTTTAATAAACATGAAACTCGCTGATATTAAAGGATATCCTTCGGA
>CAZBZA010000027.1:10169-12286 GCA_964495865.1 uncultured Lentimicrobiaceae bacterium | reverse complement strand
AATAAAAAAGTTTAATAAACATGAAACTCGCTGATATTAAAGGATATCCTTCGGAGTCAAACACTTCGATGTGGAACGATGACGCATTTGTTACGCGGTTCGAAAAAATACCCGTTCAGGTGTATCCTTCCGCAGTTGCCGGTTCTGCAGAAGTGGCAGCACGTATAGTGAAACTTGTTAAAGCGCGCCGGGAAGAAGGAAAAAATGTAGTCCTTGGCCTCGCAACAGGATCAACGCCGCTTATCGTTTATAACGAATTGATACGCTGGCATAAACAGGAAGGACAAAGTTTTTCGAATGTGATTACTTTTAACCTCGACGAATATTATCCGCTTGAGCATGACCACCAGCAAAGCTATAATCACTTTATGTGGGACAGGCTTTTCAAACACCTTGATATCAAAGCTGAAAATATTCATATTCCATCAGGAAGCATTGATCAGGATGATGTAGCAGCTTTTTGCCGCGATTATGAAAGAAAAATTTCGGAAGCAGGAGGAATTGATATTCAGCTACTTGGGATTGGTCGCACCGGCCATATCGGTTTTAACGAACCAGGTTCAGCTTACAATTCGAAAACACGACTGGTAACTCTCGACAGGCTTACGCGTAATGATGCCGCCGATTCCTTTAACGGGGAAGAACATGTTCCGCATTTCGCAATTACCATGGGTGTGGGAACCATTATGGCTGCAAAGGAAATTTTCCTGATGGCCTGGGGTGAAGGAAAAGCCGAAATACTCGAAAAAGCAGTTGAAGGACAGGTAACGGATGTAATTCCATCGAGTTACCTCCAGAATCATACCAATACTACTTTTATTATTGATCCGCCGGCAGCTGCCGATCTTACCCGTTTTAAATCGCCCTGGCGTGTTGGTCAGTGCGAATGGAACGACCGCATGATCCGTAAAGCAGTTTTATGGCTCTGTATGAAAACGGAAAAACCGCTGCTTAAACTTACGGAACGCGACTACAACGATTATGGCCTTTCCGACCTCATCACAAGTCATATATTCAGTAAAATAAACATTAAGGTTTTCAATGATCTGCAACATACCATTACCGGTTGGCCGGGAGGAAAACCTAATGTTGACGACTCAACCCGCCCCGAACGTGCATTGCCATTCCCGAAACGGGTGGCACTTTTCAGTCCGCATCCTGACGACGATGTAATTTCGATGGGCGGAACATTTGCCCGCCTCGTGGAACACGGACATGATGTGCATGTGGCTTACCAAACTTCGGGTAGCATTGCCGTAAGTGATGATGATGCCATCCGCTACCTTGATTTCGTTCGGAATTATGAAAAAATTTATGGTGTTATTGAGCCAAAAGCTGAATTTCTTTATAAAGAAACTTCCGAATTTTATAAGAACAAAAAGAAAGACAGCATCGAACCATCGGAATTGTTATCGGTAAAAGCTTCCATTCGCCGTGGCGAAGCAAAAGCATCGTGCCGTTATATAGGCCTTCCGGAGAAAAATGTGCATTTCCTTGATCTTCCATTTTACGAAACCGGAACCGTTAAGAAAGCACCTCCTACTGATGCCGATGTGCAGAAAACAATGGATTTCCTTCGCGAACTGAAACCACACCAGATTTATGCCGCCGGCGACCTCAGCGATCCGCACGGAACACACCGCGTGTGCATCGATATTATCATCGAGGCCCTCGAACGCATGAAAAACGAAGCCTGGATGAAAGATTGCCGGGTTTGGCTTTACCGCGGCGCCTGGCAGGAATGGGACATCGAAATGGTTGATATGGCCGTTCCTTTGAGTCCTGAAGAAGTGGTGATAAAAAGGAATGCCATTTTCAGGCATCAGTCGCAAAAAGACGGCGCCATGTTTATGGGTGCCGACAAACGCGAATTCTGGCAACGTGCCGAAGAACGGAATAAGAACACAGCACGTCTGTACGATAAGCTGGGAATGGCTGAATATGAAGCCATTGAAGTGTTTGTGAGGTATGAGGTGGAATAGTGGAGAGTGAATAGTTAATAGTTAAAAAGATGGTAGTAGAGACGCGATGTTCGCGTCTCAATACCACCAAAAAATAAATTTAATTCATTCCCCAACAATTTCCCCAACCATCATGTAAGGGAAAAAACAACAAAT
>CAZBZA010000027.1:0-10069 GCA_964495865.1 uncultured Lentimicrobiaceae bacterium | reverse complement strand
TAATTCATTCCCCAACAATTTCCCCAACCATCATGTAAGGGAAAAAACAACAAATACATAGATGGCTTTAGCCGGAATTTTAAAAAAGCTTTGGCAAACCCGGAAAAGGAATAACACTCTAAAAAGTATCAATCGACATCCATATAAATACGTACAAATAAACTAACTGACAATGAACACAATACCTACGGCAGAAGACCGCAAGAATTACATGTTGTCCATCACCATTATCGGAGTACTTTTTTTCATCTTCGGTTTTATTACCTGGTTGAATGGGACTTTAATACCGTTTCTGAAAATATCGTGTGAACTAAATAATGTTCAGGCCTATTTTGTTACCCTCGCGTTTTATATTGCCTATTTCTTCATGGCGCCACCGTCGTCGTGGGTATTGCATAAAGTGGGTTTCAAAAACGGGATGGCTCTTGGATTATTTGTCATTGCGCTGGGTTCGCTGGTATTTATTCCTGCGGCTTTAACACGCACATTCGGACTTTTCCTTACCGGTCTTTTTATACAGGGAACTGGTCTGGCCTTGCTTCAGACTGCATCAAATCCTTACGTGGTTGTTCTGGGTCCGCGCGAAAGTGCAGCAAAACGCATTGCCATCATGGGTATCTGTAACAAAGTTGCCGGAGCTATCAGCCCGCTGATACTTGGTGCTGTGGTACTAAATCAGGATACAACCAATATTGTTGCACAACTTGAGTCAATAACCGGTATGGATCGCGTTCCTTTACTCGATTCGCTTGCCCATAAAGTAATTGTACCCTACATCATAATCGCCATTGCACTTACTTTACTGTCGATTGGTTTAAAATTCATTCATCTGCCTGATGTTGATACAGATAAGGAAGAAGATACCGCAGCTGCAAATGGTTCGCACAAAACCGCCTGGTGGCAATTTCCGCATTTATGGCTCGGTTTCGTTACCTTATTCCTTTATGTAGGCGTTGAAGTAATGGCTGGCGATACCATCATCCTTTACGGTCTTTCGCAGGATATTCCTTTGGCAACAGCACGCACATTTACCACTTTCACTTTATTGGCAATGGTTGCAGGATATATTATCGGAATTGCTACTATTCCACGTTTCATCAGTCAGAGCAAAGCACTTGCAGTTTCAGCAGTTTTGGGTGTTTTGTTTGCCCTGGCAGCCATTTTTACATCCGGAATAACAAGTGTTGCATTCATTGCGTTACTGGGTTTATCCAACGCGATCATGTGGCCGGCAATCTTTCCGCTTGCAATTGCTGATCTTGGCAAATTTACCAAAGCAGGATCCGCATTGCTCATAATGGGTATTGCAGGCGGCGCACTTATTCCGCTGGGATACGGGCAACTCGTTGAATCATTCGGAAACCAGCAAGCTTATTGGCTAATGGTACCGATTTACATGTTTATCTTCTACTTTGCGGTAAAAGGACACAAAATTCGCAGTTAAAAACAAAAAATATAGTTGTTATGAAACCAACCTTATTAGTACTTGCAGCAGGAATGGGCAGCCGTTATGGAAGCCTCAAGCAGATTGACCCTGTTGGCCCCTCGGGCGAAACCATTATCGATTATTCCATTTACGATGCCATCAGGGCGGGATTTGGAAAAGTCGTTTTTATAATCCGTAAGAGTTTTGAGCAGGATTTTAAAGATCTTTTTATCAGCAAACTGCAAGCACATATTCCTGTTGAATACGTTTTTCAGGAAATTGATAAAGTCCCGGCCGGCTCTGTAGTATCAGCCGAACGCACAAAACCCTGGGGAACCGCACACGCTATCCTTATGGCTAAAGACGTTATCAATGAGCCGTTTGCCGTAATAAACGGCGACGACTTTTATGGTTCCGGTGCTTTTCAAACCATGGCCGATTACCTTAATTCGCTTACAGCAGAACAGCAAACACAGTATTCGCTGGTGGGTTACCAGGTTGGAAACACCATGTCGGAGCACGGAACAGTTTCCCGTGGCGTTTGCCTTGCCGACGAAAACGAATTCCTGAAATCAGTGACCGAGCGAACCAATATTCAGTATAAAAACGGTGGCATCGCATACACCGATTCGGATGGCGCTTTTGTTTTCCTGAAACCGGACACTTTAGTTTCGATGAATTTCTGGGGATTTACACCCGACTATTTCAAGCAGACAGAGCCTATGTTCAGCGATTTTGTGAAAGCAAACAGCGATTCGCTGAAGGCCGAATTCTACATTCCTACAGCTATCGATAACCTGATAAACAGTTCGCAGGCAAAAGTAAAAGTGCTTAAAAGCAATGCACGATGGTTTGGAGTAACCTATAAAGAGGACAAACCTATTGTGATCGAAAAATTAGCTCAACTAATCAAAACAGGCATTTATCCTGCCCAACTTTGGAAGTAATACAATGGAAAGAGACATTAAAAATATTATTTCACATTTCAGCATCGCAGGCGAATACATTAGCGCGGAAAAGGTTATTACCGGTCATATTAATGATTCGTTTATAATCAAAACCTCATCCGCTGAGCATCCAGGGTATTTCCTTCAATGGATAAACAACTATATTTTCAAGGATGTTGAAGGCCTGATGAATAATATCGCTGTTGTTACCAGCCATCTGGCAAAAAAACTTGCTGAAAACGATAAACTTGATTTTAAAGTACTCGAAATTATTCCCTGTACCGATGGCAAAAAGTTTTTCATTGATGACGAAGGACATTACTGGCGATTATACAAATTCATCGACAAAATGCATGTGTATGATGTAGTTGAAAACACGAAAAATGCTTATGAAGGCGGAAAAGCTTTTGGGATTTTTATGTCGCTGCTGGCTGATTTACCTGCCGATACGCTAACTGAAACGATTCCTGATTTCCACAGTATGGAGAAACGCCTCGAAACTTTTTATACTTCGCTTAAAAACAATCCTTTCGGACGGGTAAAAGATATACCTGCTGAAATTGATTTCGTAAAGTCGAGGACAGAGCAAATGCTCACCATACCTGCACTTATCAAATCGGGCAAACTTCCGATGCGTATAACGCATAACGATACCAAGTTCAATAACATCCTGTTCGATGAAACTGAGCATGCCATGAGCATTGTTGATTTGGATACGGTGATGCCCGGAAGCATACTTTTTGATTTCGGGGATGCCATACGAACCGGGGCAAATACTGCCATTGAAGACGAAAAGGACTTATCGAAAGTTGATATAAATCTTCCGATTTACGAGGCTTACACACAGGGATTTGTAAAAAGTACCCGGCATACACTTACAGAGGTGGAAATAGAAAATCTTGCTTTCTCGGCCCGGTTTATGACATTTATTATCGGGTTGCGCTTCCTCACCGACTTTGTTGATGGCGATCCTTATTTCCGCACTTTATATCCCGATCACAACCTCGACCGGGCAAAAGTTCAGTTCCGTCTGGTGGAACAAATGGAGCTTAATGCAGCTAAAATGCAGGAAATTGTATTGCAATCACTTGAAAAATAGTGAACTCAGGAAAGCACCCTTGTATACACCCTTATTTCGCCTTTGAAACTATTCAACAGGCTTCCGAATTGTAATACGCAATCATTCATAAAAACATAACTTGCTTTTTCAGTAAACAGAAAAACCATGAACCCAATAAGCAAACTTCTAATAATCAGCTTTGTAATGCTGTCATTTGCAAAAATCCTTACAGCCGGATCAATAAATGTGGTTCCGGTTCCCATGCAGGTTACCGAAGGAAAAGGAGTTTTTTTAATTCAATCCGGAACACGTATTCAGGTTGATGAAACCAATGGAACCAATGAAATGGCAGAGCTGTTTGCTAAAAAAATCAGCAGTGCTTCAGGATTGGATTTAAGCATTTCGTCCTATAATGCTGCTTTTCCGAAAAGCAACACCATTGTTTTTACTACTCTTGGTGCGGATGTGGCGCTCGGTAAAGAAGGTTATTCCATCGAAATCACTGAAACAAATGTACATATCAAAGCAGTTTCTGCCAATGGATTTTTCTATGGTCTCCAGACTTTACTGCAACTCCTGCCTCCTGATATCGAAAAGCAAGGTTCAGGTTCAAAAGCCTATACTTTGCCAGCTGTAAAAATAAAAGATATGCCACGTTTCGGGTATCGCGGAATGCACCTCGATGTTGGCCGCCATATGTATCCAGTCGATTTTATAAAGAAGTATTTAGACATCATGGCGATGTATAAAATGAATACTTTCCACTGGCATCTTACTGAAGACCAGGGCTGGCGGATCGAAATCAGGAAATATCCACTCCTCACTTCTATCAGTTCCATGCGAAAAGGCACTCAGATTGGAAAATCGGACGAATCGGACAATATTCCCTACGGAGGTTTTTACACCCAGGCTGAGGCACGCGAAATTGTAGCTTATGCCGCTACCAAATTCATTACTGTAATTCCTGAAATTGAAATGCCGGGGCATGCTGTTGCGCTTCTGGCTGCTTATCCTGCGCTTTCGTGTACCGGTGGACCATTTGAAGTAAGGATTAAATGGGGTGTTGCTGACGATATTCTTTGCGCCGGCAACGATTCCGTTTTCACTGTAATGCAGGATATCCTTACCGAGGTTATGGATATTTTCCCTTCAAGATATATCCATATCGGTGGCGATGAAGCGCCAAAAGTCCGCTGGAAAGAATGTGAAAAATGCCAGGCCCGTATTAAAAATGAAGGCTTGAAAGACGAAGCTGAACTACAGAGCTATTTTATAAAACGGATTGAGAAATTCCTGGTTTCCAAAAACCGCAAACTTATCGGCTGGGACGAAATTCTGGAAGGTGGCCTGGCTCCGGAAGCAACAGTGATGGCATGGCGCGGGGTTCAGGCTGGTATTGATGCTGCTACACAGGGTCATGATGCTATTATGACTCCTGTCGATTATTGTTATTTCGATTATTACCAGGGCGATCCGGCAACCGAACCCGAAGCCTTTGGCGGACATCTTACCTTAAAAACTGTTTATTCCTATAATCCTGTGCCGCCAGTGCTTACATCCGACCAGGCAAAACATATCATTGGTGTACAGGGAAACGTATGGACCGAATATATTAAAACGCCTGAAGGTGTTGAATTTAAAGCATTTCCAAGAGCTATTGCTTTGGCAGAAGTAGCCTGGTCGCAGCAGGAACGTCGCAACTGGGATGATTTTATAAACCGGATGGACAACCAGTTTCCGCGTCTTGATAATCTGAAAGTGAACTACAGCAAAGGCTCTTTTATTGCCGATTTCACAATGAAACGCGAAAATAACCGCAACCTGGTTGTACTGAGCAGCGAAACCAAAGGAATGGAAATCCGCTATACCATTGATGGCAGCGATCCGTCTCCGGCTTCCGCCTTGTACACTGAGCCTTTTGAACTTACCAGATCCGCCTTGGTGAAAGCTGCACTTTTTAACAAAGGTAAAATTGCGGGTAGTGTTAATGAACGCGAGATAAACGTAAATAAAGCTTCAGGCAAACCGGTTACCATCGTTAAACCCTATTCATTTAAATATCCGGGTACCGGCGAGCAGGCTATGACCGACGGACTTTTGGGAACTAGCGCGTATAAATCAGGTTGGCAGGGTTACGAAGGAACGGATATGGAGTTTACTGTTGATTTGCTAAACCCGACTAAAATCAGTTCGGTGAGTGTTAATTTCGTTAAAAGTCCGGCTGACTGGGTTTTGTTTCCGGAGCAGGTTCAATACGCATTTTCATCAGATGGGAAAGCGTGGCAGAATATGGAACCAATCAAATTCGACGCAAGCTCACCATCAAAAAAAGAAATTCAAGCAGCTGAGAGTAAATTCCCGGAAACGGAAGTACGCTATATTAAAGTCATGGCTACCAGTCCGAAAATACTTCCCGAATGGCACGAATACAAAGGTCAGCCTTGCTGGATTTTTGCGGATGAGCTGATTGTAGAATAAAGGATATTGTGCAGAGAGATAAACCACTAAGGCACTTAGATTACTTAGATTCACCAAAGGAAGAATTTGAACCAGTTTCAGGGAATTTTAAAAATTACCCATTAGCAACGAAAAAATCACATTCAAGAATAACAAACCGATTATGAAGACACGTCATTTCATCGCTCTGATCACAGGAATTCTGGTTTTTGCAATTCCATCATTTGCTAAGGACAAACCATTAAAAATTACCGAAAATGGCAGTTCCGCATATGTAATTGTGGTTCCTGCAAAAGCAACAGCCAACGAACAACAAGCTGCTGAATTGTTGCAGGAATATATTTCACGCATTTCGGGATGTATGCTCAATATCGTTAACGACCAGGTTAAAGCTGCGAAAGCTGAAATCTCAATCGGCTTTACAAACAGGTTTCCATCAGGAACTACCGTAAAATTGCAACCCGATGAATTCAGGATCAGCACACAGGGAAAAAAGATTTTTATCCTTGGCGGAAATCACAAAGGAGCGTATTACGGAGTGGTCGATTTGCTCGAAAAGCATTTGGGTTGCCGGATTTTTGCACCTGAAGTTGAATATGTTCCTCAGAATAAAACCATTTTGCTTCCTGGCTTGAATTATTCGGATAAGCCTGTAAATACGCTCAGGATTGTTCACGGGCAATTCAACGAAAACTCTGCTTATAAGGAATGGATGCGCGTTGATAATATTCATGAAGTATTTGCCGATGGGTATTATGTTCACACATTTAACAGGCTGGTTCCGTGGGAGACCTATTTCAGTTCGAACCCTGAGTATTTTGCTTACATGAACGGCAAACGGATTATCGATCAGCTTTGCATGTCGAATCCGGATGTACTGAAACTGGTTATCGACAAACTGACTGTTGAAATGGCCAAACAGCCTGATAAGCGCTTATGGTCGGTGAGCCAGGGCGACAATTTTTCCTATTGCCAGTGCGATAAATGTAACGCCGTTCATACCGAAGAAGGCGCTCCTTCGGGTGCATTGCTAAGGTTCGTGAACCAGGTTGCTGCGAAATTTCCTGATAAAACCATTTCGACACTTGCCTACCAGTTTTCGCGTGCGGCACCAAAAGTTACCAAACCGGCTGATAATGTTCAGATTATGCTTTGTACTATCGAACTCAACCGCAGCAAGAGCATCGAAAGCGACCCGACAAGCCAGTCCTTCGTAAAAGATATTACCGACTGGGGCAAGCTTACTCAAAACATTTACCTGTGGGATTACACCGTCGATTTCGCCAACAGCGTAACGCCTTTCCCTAACCTGCATGTGTTACAACCTAATATTCAGTTTCTAACCCGAAACGGAGCGTACGAGCATTTTCAGCAGACCAACACCATGAAGGGCAACGAAATGGCTGAACTGAAAGCTTATATGCTGGCCCGTTTGCTATGGAATCCGGATGTGAATATCGATTCGGTTAAAACTGTTTTCCTCAATGGATATTATGCTGAAGCAGCACCATTCATGCGACAGTATATTGACAGGTTAGAATCAGAACTTATAAAATCGGATGAATGGCTCGATATTTACGGTTCGCCGGTTCACCATGAAAAATCGTTTCTATCGGCCCAAAACATAGCAATTTACAATAAACTCTTCGACCAGGCAGAAGCAGCGGTAATTGCACGTCCGGAAGTGGTTCAGCGTATTAAAGTGAGCAGGTTACCGGTTCAGTTTGCAACCATGGAAATAGGAAAAAATGATATGTTCGGACCGCGTGGCTGGTACACCGAATCCGGCGGGAAATTCATTTTAAAACCGGAAATGAAAGCCATACTCGAAGATTTTAATACCATAAGTAAAAATAATGGGGTAAAATACCTGAACGAATCGGCACTAACGGTCGACAGCTATTACAATGCAACCTTACGGTTTATTGATGTTCAGGTTGATGATAATATGGCTTTCCGCAAAAAAGCAACGGCCTCACCTGAACCCAATCCCAAATACAGCGGCGGCAATATGGCGGTAATTACCAATGGTGTTCAGGGTGCCGATAGCTATAAAGTTCACTGGTTGGGTTGGGAAAATGAAGATCCGCAGATCACACTCGACTTAGGCGAAAACCGTTCGTTTACTTCCATCAGCATCGGTTCGTTATGGGATCCGAAAAGCTGGATTTTACATCCCGAACGCGTAACATGCATGGTTTCAACGGATGGAATTACATGGGATAATGCCGGTATCACTGATGTGAAAGGAGATCAGAGAAAAGAGGAAGTCACCCGAAACTATGTGTTTACTGGCGATTTCAAAAACAAGCGGTATATCAGGTATTATATTACAGGTACTAAAAAATTACCATCGTGGCATCCTTCAGCCGGCGGACTTTCGTGGGTGTTTTTGGATGAGATTGTGGTGAAATAGATTTACAACTTGTTGATTATAAATGATAATCCCTTCATGATTATGACTTAATCATGAAGGGATCTTTGTTTTAGAAAGTGAATTGGAATATAAAACGAAGTCGTTTTTAAAAACTCTCAACCTGATAATCCAATTTCATTTCCATCTAAAATTGAAAGTTTTTAGTAAAAAAATCAATAGATTTGCTATCTTTAGCTTCAAAACAATTTAATTATGCGTTCAATCCCTTTTCTGACAAGCTTTGTCTGCCTGCTTTTTATTTTTCAACATGTTGCTGCTCAGCAGGATCCGACAAAGAGAGTGATTTTAATCGGCATTGATGGCGTTTCGGCCGAAGCTTTTCAGTATTCAAATACTCCCGTAATAAATACCCTCATCAGCCAGGGAGTTATTTCGGTGAAAACGCGCGGTGTGATGCCTACCGTTAGTGCACCCAACTGGGCAAGCATTTTATCAGGCGCAGGTCCTGAACAGCACGGAGTTACATCGAACAGCTGGAGCCTTGTCAACCAGGGTTTTGAGCCAACTGCAAAAGATGCTGACGGGTACTTTACTACTGTTTTTACCCTTATCCGCAAGCAGTTGCCAAAAGCTATAACAGCAATGTTTTACGACTGGGACTGGCTTGGCACATACGTGAACAAAAAACTGATAAGCAAAGAGCAGTTTATCCAGGGGCACGTAATGGTTACATCCATTGCCATGAATTACATCAAAAAAGAAAAACCCGTTTTCACGTTTATTTATTACGGACTTCCTGATCACGTGGGGCATACCAAAGGGTTTAATACAAAAGAGTATTACGAATCTATCAATGAAATTGACACCGAAATCGGGAAAATTGTTTCCGGTCTGCAGGAAGCCAAAATGATGCAGAATACAACTCTCATCATTACTTCCGATCATGGCGGAGTGGGTTACGGACATGGTGGCGAAAGCATGCTTGAACTGGAAGTTCCGTGGATAATTTCAGGTCCCGGAATCAAAAAAAATGTACTTCTCGAAATGCCTAACGATCATGCCAATACCGCTTTGACCGTTGCACGCATCCTGAATTTAAAAGCTCCGGTTGAGTGGATCGGCCGACCTGTAAACGAAGCATTTGTTTCGAAAACAGCAACGCCAAAACCTGCCGTATATGTTCCAAAGCCATGGTGCTCGCTGGCAGATGGCGCTTTCCCCGGACCACAGCAGATCGAACTCACCACGACCTCACAAAATGCATCGATTTATTATACACTTGATGGAACTACTCCTGGAATCACATCAAAAAAATATACTTCGCCATTTACAATTAGTGAAAACTGCACGCTCAAAGCTATATCCATCTCAGGCAGTAATCAAAGCCAGATTATCAGCAGGATGTACACTTTTGTGCAAGGCATAAAAACTGCCACTTTAACCACACAACCCAGCGCGAAATATCCAGGTCCCGGGGTTTCCGGATTGTTCGACGGGCTTATCGGCTCATCCAATCCCATGAACAAGCAATGGATGGGATACGAAGGCAATGATTTCGAAGTTACCGTGGATCTGGGTGAAGTTAAACCGATTACAATGCTGGGTATTGATGTTCTTCAGATGCCTGTTAGTTGGATTTTTCTACCAGAGAAAGTTGAGTTTTTCTCTTCTGCCGACGGAAAAACCTTTACCCTGCTCAATACCTATTACCCTGCCGAAACCGATGACATCCGCCTTGATGGTCCGGTAATGCTGGCGCGCAATTTCGACAACTTACGAACCCAATTTATCCGGATTAAAGC
>CAZBZA010000026.1:0-18087 GCA_964495865.1 uncultured Lentimicrobiaceae bacterium | reverse complement strand
ATTTTTACCCTGTCGAAACCATAATTTATAGCTTGCCGAACCAGTTTGTTTTTTAGCGGACTTGCGGACGCAACCGAATAATTGGTATCAATAAGGATTCCCAGATACTCAGTATTCAGGTATGGTTGTTTGGTCATTGTAATGTTTTCGGAATGCTTCGGGCGCAGTTCCCCGTATTTTGTTAGCAATTCATCTTTATAACTTGCATCAATACCCGAAACGAAGTCGAGGTTACCTTTTAAAAATTCCAGAAATGCGGATTGCTTATCAACTATAAAAGTAACTGCAACAGCATCGAGGTAGGGCAGGGGACCTTCTATTCCCTTTTCAAAATAATTATCGTTCCGGAGCATCACCAGCTTTACGCCTTCTTTCCACATCCCGAACCTGAATGGTCCGGTACCCACTGGATGCTGCCTGAAATCAACTCCATATCTGGTAATAACTTCGTGTGGAACAACCGCGCAATATTGCATACTTAATAAACCCAGGAAGGGAGGAAAGGGTGCTTTAAGACTGATAGTCAGAGTAGTATCATCGATAGCGCTTATCGCGAACTTTCCATTTTCTTTTTTTACCTGTACAAGGACCCATGCACCGGGCGAAGCCAGTTTGTCATCAAGTATGCGGTTAAAACTGTACACAAAATCATCTGCTATTACTTTTCTTCTGTTTTTCCCTTCAAATGCCTCATCATCATGAAAATATACATCATCACGCAAATGAAAGATATAATTCAATCCATCAGCCGAAAGATCCCAGGTTTTGGCAATACAGGCTTTAACTTTAAGGTTATCATCAAGCTGCACAAGTCCGTTAAATAGCTGGTTAACAGCCCATATGTTAGCCTGGTTATGTGCAAATGCCGGATCTAAAGAAGTAATTCCAGCAGATTCGTTATACCGGAAAACAGTTCGGCCATCATTTTCGAAATGCCCGGATTTACATGCTATTGCAAGAAATGTTAAAACCAGAAAATTGTAAATGATCGCGAATTTCATTGTTTGCAAAATGAGTTTTCAAAATTACAGCTTTGACTGATATGTCATGAAAACATTCTTATGGATATAACTTAAAAGCCTACTTTTGTGTAAATATAATTAAAACAGCTGTATGAAAAAGATATTTATCCCTCTCGCAATTCTTTTGTTTTGCTCCGCTAATCTGCACGCACAACATAAAACATTTTCTGGTGGTGCTGAAATGTGCTCACATAAAAAATCACTAAGTACCAATGTGGCTGCGAATTCTTTCCGCTCACCAAATGCTCCAAAACATGCATTCGATGTGCTCAAATACACATTAAATATTGATCTGGTGAATTGTTTACAAAGTCCATATCCTAATGATTTTGAAGCTGATGTGAAAGTGCTGTTCAGAATTGATACTGCTTTAAATCAAATTGTCCTCGATGCTAACAGCCAGTCGTTAACTATTTCAGGAGTTCAGTTGAATGGAATATCTTTTACTCATAATGCCAATAAATTAACTATCCAACTCGATAAAACTTACAATCCCGGCGAAGAGGCTGAAGTTCATATCTTCTATTCGCATGCCAATATTTCTGATGGTGCATTTTATGCTTCCGGTGGGTTTGCTTTTACTGATAGCGAGCCCGAAGGTGCCCGGAAATGGTTTCCTTGTTACGACAAGCCAAGTGATAAAGCCATGACTGATATTACGGCAAAAGTGCCACTCGGAGCCCGGTTAGGTTCAAACGGCAGACTGCAGGATTCAATTGTGGATGGAAATACCATTTCTTATCATTGGATAAGCCGCGATCCGGTAGCCACTTATCTCACCGTGCTTACTGCAAGCAATAATTTTAATCTCGATATTGTAAACTGGACTAATCCCAATACTTCAGAGGTTATTCCAATCCGATTTTATTACAACAACGGCGAAGATCCTTCCTACATTAAAAGTATAATCGGTGACATGACTACGCTTTTCTCGACAAAGTTCGGCGATCATCCGTTCGAGAAAAATGGGTTTGCAACACTAAATAACGAATTTGCATGGGGTGGTATGGAAAATCAGACACTTACAAGCTTATGTTCAGGTTGCTGGAGCGAATCACTAATAGCGCATGAATTTGCACATCAGTGGTTTGGTGATATGATTACCTGTGCTACCTGGGCTGATTTGTTTCTGAACGAGGGTTTTGCCACCTGGACTGAAGCCTATTGGTTCGAAAACCGGCAAGGTTATGACTATTACAAAAATAAAATGGACGGTTATGCCCAAACTTATTTCAGCGGAAATCCACACTGGGCCATTTCGTCACCATCATGGGCTGTAACAACACCTCCGGTAAATGTACTGTTCAATTATGCAATTACATACATGAAAGCGAGTTGCGTAATGCATATGTTGCGATATACGCTCGGTGATGATGTTTATTTTCCGGCTTTAAAAGCGTATGCTACTGATACAGTAGATTTTAAGCATAACTCGGCCACAATTGAAGATTTTAAAAACAAAATGGAAGTTGAATCAGGCCAGGAACTGGATTGGTTTTTCGATCAATGGATTTATAAACCTGATCATCCCGTTTATCAGAATGTATACGGAATAACTTCAGGTGAAAAGGGAAACTGGTTTGTTCATTTTACTGCAAACCAGGAAGATCAGGCTTTTTTACCTTACTTCCAGATGCCTTTGGAGTTGCGGGTTAGCTTCGAAGATGGATCTGATACGCTGATGCGGGTATTTAATAGTTTTGGCGGACAGGTTTTCGCTTTCGAATTCGACAAGGAACCCAAACTGCTAGTTTTTGATCCTGACAATGAAATCCTTCTCAAAGCAGGAACTACAGTTACAGGAATAGACGATAAAACAGCAGACAAAGAAATCTTTAGCCTCAGCTTTTCGCCAAATCCATTTGTGAACAATGCGCAAATAGGTTTTAGACTCGAAAAACCCGATTTCGTAACTCTCGAATTATACAGTAATACAGGGGTAAAACTCAGAACTATATCCGAAAAATATTATCCGTCCGGCGTTCACTCAGCTGAATTTGAATCTGTTGGTTTGAAAAATGGAATTTACTTTGTTGTGCTTCGAACAGCGACACATGCTGAAACGATAAAAATTATCAGAGCTGAATAAATAAAAAAAACCGGAGTTTATCCGGTTTTTTTTATATCATAAAATTACACCGATTTAGTTCTTTTCAACAAGTGCATGATCAAGAACATCAATCATATCAGTGAGATAATGAAATTTCAGACCTTTTATATAATCAGGTTTAATTTCTGCAATGTCTCTTCTGTTTTCTGATGAAAGAATAATATCGGTAATCCGTGCTCTTTTTGCAGCAAGAATTTTTTCTTTCACTCCTCCAACCGGCAAAATTCGTCCTCTTAGGGTTATTTCGCCCGACATGGCCAGTTTTTCATTTACCGGTTTCTTGGTAAATGCTGAAGCAAGAGCGGTAAACATAGTAATACCAGCTGAAGGACCATCTTTCGGGGTAGCTCCTTCCGGAACATGAATATGTACATTCCATTTTTCAAAAACCTCATTTTCGAGTTTCAGCTGACTTGCATGTGCTTTTAGATATTCGTAGGCCAGTGAAGCCGATTCCTTCATAACATCACCAAGGTTTCCGGTAACGGTAAGGATTCCTTTTCCAGGACTAAGACTCACTTCAACGAAAAGAATTTCGCCACCAACTGCCGTCCATGCTAATCCAGTTGCAACTCCTGGAGTATTTCCCGAATAACTTTTCTCGTTATTGAAAGGAGCTGGTCCAAGAATTTTCTCCAGCTCGGCGGCTGAAATTGTTGTTGGCAGATCTTCGTCCATAGCAATGTATCGGGCACGATTACGAATAACTTTTGCTATGGTTTTCTCCAACAAACGAACTCCTGATTCCCGGGTATAATTCTCGATTATGGATTGAAGTAGCGGTTTCCCAAAAGTAATTTTTTTCTTATTGATACCATGTTCAGTCATTTGTTTCGGTACCAGGTGTTTACGTGCTATTTCTATTTTTTCTTCAATAAGGTAACCACTCAGGTCAATTATTTCCATTCTGTCGCGCAAAGCTGGATGCACTGTATTGAGGGAGTTTGCAGTAGCAATAAACATCACTTTTGATAAATCATACTCTACTTCGAGGAAATTATCATAAAATGAGCTGTTCTGTTCAGGATCGAGCACCTCCAGTAAAGCTGCCGAAGGATCACCATTAACTGTCATACCCGAAACTTTATCAATTTCGTCAAGCACAAAAACAGGGTTTGACGATTTTGCTTTACGAATGCTTTGAATAATCCTGCCGGGCATTGCACCAATATAGGTTCTACGATGTCCCCTGATTTCAGCCTCGTCGTGCAATCCACCAAGCGACATTCGGATATAATTCCGGCCTATTGCTTTGGCAATCGATTTTCCCAATGAAGTTTTTCCAACTCCCGGAGGTCCAACGAGGCATAAAATAGGTGATTTCATATCACCTTTAAGTTTTAACACAGCAAGGTACTCAATGATTCTTTCTTTAACTTTCTCCATGCCATAATGGTCTTTATCCAAAACCTTCTGGGCATGATGCAAGTCAAAATTATCCTCGGTAAAAGTTTCCCACGGCAAATCAACCATTACTTCAAGATAATTAACCTGAAGCGAAAATTCCATTGCCATCGGATTCATCCGTTGAAGCTTGGCAATTTCCTTTTCGAAAACTTTAAAAGAAGCTTCCGGCCATTTACGAGAGAAAGCTTTTGCTTTTATTTCGTTGATCTGCTGCTCGTTGGGGTTATTGCCTAATTCTTCCTGTATCTGCTTTAGCTGCTGATTAAGCAAATAATCACGCTGCTGCTTATCCATATCTACTTTTACTTTGTTCTGAATCTGGTTTTTCAAATCCAGCATCTGAATCTCCTTGGTGAGCAACATCAAAACTCTGTTTGCGCGTTCCTCAACATCAAGAATTCCTAAAAGGTTTTGTTTTTCACTGATATCTACGTTCAGATTTGAAGCTACGAAATTAACAAGGAATACAGGGCTTTCAATATTCTTAATAGCAAAAGCTGCTTCACTGGGTAAATTAGGCGACTGGTTGATGATCTGAATGGATAAATCTTTGATTGAAGCAATCAGCGCTTCAAAGTTTTTATCTTTCTTTGATGTAAATACATTTTTATCAATACTAATAACTTCAGCTTTAAAATAGGGTTCCGATTGTAGAAGCTGACCCAGCTCAAATCGCTTTTTCCCCTGAATAATGGCTGTCGTATTGCCATCAGGCAATTGCAGAATCTTTATAATGTATGCAACAGTGCCAATTTTATTCAGATCGTCATAGCCGGGATCTTCAATATCGCCGTCTTTTTGCGAAACTACACCAATTATGCGTTCTCCTTTATAAAACTCTTTTATCAGCCGGATAGATTTATCCCTTCCAACTGTAATCGGGATAACGACACCGGGAAATAACACAGTATTTCGAAGCGGTAAAATCGGTAAGATCGGCGGAACATTTTCGGAATTAATAATTTCTTCATCCTCAGCAGAAAGTAAAGGGATGAACTCAGTTTCATCTTCCATTACATTCGAAAGATGCAGATCAGCTATGTTAATATTGTTATCCATAAGTAAAGTGACAGTTTGGCATATTTAATGCCTCATTAAAGTTGGTCATGGCAAGGTCAAGAACCATGCCATTACAATAACAAGGCAGTTTGTCGGATGTTCAGCTTTTTAAACGTATAAGTATGGCTTCCGGTTGATTCATTAAAGTTTATCGGGTCCAAAATTTTTAAAGAATCGTCATGCAAAATTAATCCAAAACAGTTTTTGTCTAATCATTTTTTTTGTTCAGATTATGTTTAGTTAACTGTTTAAATACCTGAATTACAATGATATTGTATTGGAATGAGGTATATAAATCAATTTTTCGAAAGGAAAACCCATTTTACATCAACCTGTTATCGGCTGTTAAATCGAAAACGGCACGAAAAATATTTTCTTCCACCGCATCGAAGACAATACCACGCCTGGCATACACTGCTTTTGCGGTTTCCATGGCTTCATCCAGTTTATGTTTCCTGAAACCGGTAGTTCCGCCCCACACAAATGAAGGAATAAAATTACGCTGATAACTCACTCCGAAAATATTAGAACATACGCCAGCGGTTGATCCTGAGTTAAACATCGAACTGATGCCTGTTTTGGTATGATCACCCATCACCAGACCGCAAAACTGAAGACCTGTGCTTACAAACTTATTCTCACCGTACCCCCATTGTTTTACCGGCTCATAATTATTTTTAAGATTGCTTGTAGTAGTTCCTGCTCCAAGGTTGCACCATTCAGCTATTACTGAGTCACCCAGAAATCCATCATGTGCCTTACTCGAATACCCGAAAAGGATACTGTTGTTGATTTCGCCGCCGGCTTTACACCATGGTCCTATCGTGGAGCCTTTATAAACAAGTGTTCCCATTTTTAATACCGAACTTTCGCACAAGGCTACCGGACCAATAATATGGCATCCCTGCATTACTTCCGCATTTTTTCCGATATAAACCGGGCCTTTCAGTGTATTAATGGTTGAACATTCAATACTCACGCCTTCTTCTACAAACAGATTGTTGCCCAGCACCTGATTAGTTGTAGATATTCTTGCCGATTTTCTGTTTGCCGTGATAAGTTTAAAATCATCTTCAATTGATTTTTTATTCATCCCGAAAATATCCCAGGTGTTATTAATTTTTTCAAATGATGCGTTCACTTGTTTGCTCTTCAATTCAGGAGACGAACCTTCTGTAAAATGCTTCAGGTTTTCGGCTGTCAGGTGGATTGCAACTACATTGTCGTCAAATACCAGCGAAGTGTCAGTTTCGAGTGACAGAATTTCAGCAACAAGTTCCTGGTTGGGCAGTATCGAACCATTAATGAGATAATTGTCGGCTCCGACTTTCAGTTTGTATTTTTCCTGAAGATAAATATCCGTAAGAAATGATACTTTATGTTGGAGATGTAATTCCCATTTTTCACTAATGGTAAGTATTCCGCTTCGGATTGAGCTTACAGGGCGAAAAAATGTAAGTGGCCGCAGCGAAACACGGCTGTGGTCATCGAAAAGTATAAAATTGATCATGGTTTTATAAATATATCCGGCCAATAAAGATACATGCTTATCGTCAGGTAACAATACAAATGTATCAAGCTGTTGATAAAAGAGCAGAAATGTGCAAAAAAAAAGCTACCCATCAAGGATAGCTTCACTATTTCTTTCGAAAAGAATGACAAGACTATTTAGTCTTATTTTTCATTTGTGCTGATTTCTCCATTTTCTGACGGAATTTGTCAACACGGCCTGTTGTATCGACCAATTTAATTTTACCGGTGTAGAAAGGGTGCGATGTGTTAGAGATTTCCAGCTTTACAAGTGGATATTCCTTACCATCTTCCCAGGTAACTGACTCCTTGGTGTTAACGGTCGAACGGGTCATAAACGAAAAATCGTTCGATATATCTTTGAATACTACAAGGCGGTATTCCTTTGGGTGGATGTCTTTTCTCATGATGCTTTCAGCTTAAATTTCAGGGCTGCAAAATTATACATTTTTTGCTCACAAACAAATATTCGTAGTTTTTTATTTAACAATATTTTGTTAGCATGTTTTTTATGCAAATGATTTACAAGTCAGTTAAAAACTTCATAACATCAATTCCATCGGCATAATCGGCTAGACCCGGGGTTTGTGTACTGCCCAAATTTACAGTTTTATCTGATACAAATAATTCTGTAGCAATACATTGTATGTTTTCTGTATCTGATTTTAACTTTTCCTGCAACGATTCCAGGTTTTTATAATATTCATAATAAATTACTGGAATAGGGGCGGAGTATTGCCCGGATTCGGTTAACAGAATTACTCCGTTATCGAGGTGTGGCGTACTGTTAAGCAGATAAATGGAACTGTGGTAGCTATGGTTGTTCATGTATTTATAGTGATCGGATAATACCTTAATATAAGGTTCAACCGCTTTGAATAAAATTTCGGGAGCAAATCCTTCGGGGATGAAAACTTTTGAGACATTTCTGCATCCCAAACCAAAATACATGCATATATCATGGCCAAGTCTTTTTAAAGCTTCATCATCTTCATTACCGGAAATAACAGCAACGCCATTCCTGTTTTTGCGGATGATATTCGGATATTTCGAAAAATAATACTCAAAATAACGCGCAGTGTTATTGCTCCCTGTGGCAATAATAGCATCAAAATCACTGATTTTGTTTTCAGTAAACTCAATCATTGACTCAAATCCCGGCTCAATCCTGCATAATACTCCGGCAATTGATGTAAGCATAATTTTATCACCCGATGAAAGCTTTCCGATAAAATGATGACCACATAAAAGCGTACACAAAAAATCATGAAATCCAACAACAGGTATATTTCCGGCCATGATCACGGCAATACGTTTCGGCTTGGTCGTATCAATACCTCTTTTATACATTGATATCCACTTGACCAAAGATTCTTCTGTTAGAGCTTCGCTCCATGTTTTTAATGCAAATGAAACATTTTCAAGCGTAAACCACGGATTATGAAAACCAGCAATTTCAATGGAATCATATATTGCTCTGGCGTCTGGGCTTATGAGGCTGGTATCAGTATTACAATAATTTGCAGCAAGTGCCATTGACTTGCCAAGTTCTGCGAAAGCCCGGATACGGGAATCGGGAGAAGTGATTTGATTCATAGAATTATTTTAAAAACAAGCGCTATTGTGTTCGTATTCACTAGCAAAATTACCTGTAAAAATCATACTTTTGCCATTTAACTTATTTTTCCGAAAATTGCTTCAATGAAATTAACCTTTTCAACGCTTCTTTTTTGTTTGTTTCAGCTTGTAAATTACAGCCTGGCTCAAACTGGTACATTGAAACCATCAGTTCAGGATTCGTTAGGAAAGTTAAGTTCCAACATCTGGAAACAAAAAACGGATGAAGATCGAATTGCTGCCAGCGATGCATTTTTTATCAGGTTCAGGATGGCTTTGGAAAATGATGAAACAGCCTTGTTAGCTTATGATTCGCTTCCCGGAATCACACGAGCTGTATCTGAAGATGGTTTTGTACGGATCTTTACCTGGAATGTACCACTTTCGAATAGTAACAATAAGTATTGGGGCATGATTCAACTATTACATGATAGCTCTCAAATAGTGCCGTTAATATTTATTGAAGGTGGCGAATCCGCTTTATCTGCCGACGAATATACTCCTTCAAGTTGGTATGGAGCACTGTATTATAAAATTGTTGATGTAGAAATCGAAAATAAAAAAGTATATACTTTGCTTGGCTGGGATGGTTTTACCGGCGAAGCTAACCGGAAACTGATTGATATACTTTCAATTAATAAATTCGGGACTATCACTTTCGGGATGCCAATTTTTAAAACCGATCAGGGAATTAAACCTCGGGTTATTTTCGAGTATGCCGATAAAGCAAATATGCTTCTGCGATATGATTATCAGACAATAAATATTCAAAAAAGAAAGAAAATTAAAAAGGAAAATGCCTGGATGATAGTTATGGACAGGCTTGTACCAATGGATCCATCCTTGAAAAATATACGAAAATATTATGTTCCTTCAGGTGATACCTATGATGGTTATATTTTTAGAAATGGATTTTGGATACTGGTTGAGGAAATTGAAGTCGCCAATAAAAAGTAATTTTATTACATTATTGTAAGGTGTATTAGCTGATTTTATATAAAAGCCGATGTTTTTCCCACTGAAATAGCAACGAAAAATTATCATTTATTTTTTGTTTGACCAGCAAAACATTTTATAGCTTTGTGTGAAATTAATAACAACAGAACTTTTCTGTTGTTATGTTATTTTTAATAAGGTAAAAATCTGTAAATCTTCATATTAATAATAAAACCTACACAAATGAAAAAGTATAATTTTAACGCTGGCCCATCTATTTTGCCCCGTATCGCAATCGAAAATACAGCAAAGGCCATACTCGATTTAAACGGGATTGGAATGTCACTTCTTGAAATTTCGCACCGGAGTAAAGATTTTCAGGCAGTGATTGACGAAGCCGTTGCTTTGTTCAAAGAAGTTCTTAATATCCCTGAAGGTTATCAAGTGCTTTTCCTTGGTGGAGGAGCAAGCCTGCAATTTTGTATGGTTCCGTTTAACTTACTGAACAAGAAAGCTGCATACCTCGAAACAGGTGTTTGGGCAAAGAAGGCCATCAAGGAAGCAAAGTTGTTTGGTGAAGTTGCTGTTGTAGGAACATCAGCTGATAAAAACTTCAATTATATTCCTTCAGGTTGGGGAATACCTGCTGATGCCGATTATTTCCATATTACTACCAATAATACAATTTATGGAACTGAAATAAAGGAAGATTTTGATTCGCCGGTTCCTTTAATTGCTGATATGTCAAGCGATATTCTGAGCCGCCCGGTTGATGTATCAAAATATGCCATGATTTATGGTGGAGCACAAAAAAATGCAGGCACTGCTGGTGTCACCTTCGTTATTATCCGCGAAGATATTTTGGGTAAAGTTGAACGTGCCATTCCGTCGATGCTCGATTATCGTATTCATATTAAAGAAGGGTCAATGTTTAATACACCTCCTTGTGTAAGCATTTTTACATTGAAAGAAACATTGAAATGGGTGAAGGAAATGGGCGGAGTTGAAAAAATGCAGGAGTTGAATATTGCCAAAGCTAACCTGCTCTATGATGCAATTGACAATAGTAAAATGTTTGAAGGTACTGCCGAAAATAGCGCAAGGTCACTGATGAACATTTGCTTTGTTATGAAAGAGCAATATAAAGACAAAGAAGATGCTTTTATGGAATTTGCCAAAACACGTGGAATGATAGGTATTAAAGGACATCGTTCCGTTGGTGGTTTCAGGGCATCAACCTACAATGCATTACCGGCTGAAAGTGTTCAGGCGCTGATTGATTGTATGAACGAGTTTGAAAAAGCAAATAGCTAATTCATTAGTAAACTTTTAATCACCGTAACTATGAAAAAAGTACTGGTTGCAACTGAAAAACCTTTTGCAAAGGCTGCCGTGGACGGCATAAAGAAAATAGTGGAAGAAGCTGGATTTGAGATAGCACTTCTTGAAAATTATGCGACAAAAGATGAACTTATTGCTGCTGTTGCTGATGCTGATGCAATAATTATTAGAAGTGATATTGTTGATGCCGATATACTTGACGCCGCCTCAAAACTCAAAATTGTTGTAAGGGCAGGAGCAGGATACGATAATATTGATCTTGCAGCAGCAACTGCAAAAGGTGTTGTAGCCATGAATACTCCAGGTCAGAATTCAAATGCTGTAGCAGAACTGGCTATTGGTATGATGGTATTTGCAGCACGCAATAATTTTAATGGATCGTCCGGCACTGAACTGAAAGGTAAAAAACTCGGATTACATGCTTTCGGGTATGTTGGAAAAGCTGTGGCAGCTATTGCCAAGGGATTTGGCATGGAAATATACGCTTTTGACCCGTTTGTCGATAAGAAAACTATTGAAGCCGATGGGATACATTACTTCGATAATGTAAATGAACTTTATTCAACCTGCCAATATGTTTCATTGCATATGCCTGCAAACGCTCAAACGAAAAAATCAGTAAATTTTGATTTGCTATCTCTTATGCCTAAAGGAGCTACCCTGGTAAATACTGCCCGCAAGGAAGTGATTGATGAAGAAGGTTTGTTGAAAATTTATGCCGAAAGATCCGATTTTAAATATGTTTCGGATGTTGAACCTGATTGCAAAGGGCTTATTGCAGAAAAATATTTAGGCCGCTTCTTTTTTACACCCAAAAAAATGGGAGCTCAAACTTCCGAAGCAAATAATAATGCCGGTGTTGCAGCTGCAAAGCAGATTGTTGCCTTTTTTACAAAGAATGACGTTTCATTTCAGGTTAATAAATAGAAATTCAGTTATTTATAGATTATTATCACTAATCTTTTGAAAGCTGTTTGAGGTTGAACCTGCACTTTTAATTACAAACCTGTCCCCAAAAGTGGACAGGTTTAAAAAAAAGAAAGATCTACCTCAAACAACTTTCTTGGATTTGTGTTCTTTACGTTGTATATTAGCTGAAAATTTAAGAAGTTGTAATCTATTTTTGTCATACTAGTATAATAAAAACCAAAAACCACCCTTAATGGAAACAGAACTCGACAAAACTGCTACTTTCTTTCGTTTCGAAGATTTACGGATATACCTGAAAGCTCTTGATTATATAGATTGGGTATATAAAAAAGTAAATAAATTTCCCGAAACAGGTTCTATCTCACTGGCATCGAATTTCTATAATTCGGCGCAAGCTATTGCTTTGCATATTGCAGAAGGCTCAGCGCGAAACAAAGCCCAATTTATTCATTATCTGAAAATGGCTAAAAGTTCGGTACGCGAATGTGTTGTGCATAGTGCTATGGCATCCAAACAAGGCTTTTTCTCCAATACGGACCTTGACGAATCGCGGAACCAATTAATGGAAATGACCAAAATGCTTGGGGCTCTGATTGGATCTCTGCAACGTTCAGCAGGTATTGTTGATAGCGATGATGATTGATAATTGATATTGCTTTTACCTGATATCAGCTTAGCTCAATGACTTGAAAGATCATTGCAGTTTTTTTTTGCTTTTATGTTGTTTCATTCAATACTATTCTATTATTTTGTGCCTCTTTATAAGTGCAAACTAGTATTTGAATTAAAACCATAAACAATGGCAATTCTTAAAGCGTTCAAGGGATTACGCCCTCCTGTCGGAATAGTAAAACAATTAGCATCAAGACCTTATGATGTACTAAATTCGGAAGAAGCCCGGATCGAAGCTTCAGGTAATCAATACTCTCTTCTCAGGGTTACAAAGGCTGAGATTGACCTTCCTGAAGGTATTGATGTGCACGGAAAAGAAGTTTATGATAAAGTTGTTGAAAACTTCGCTGCATTTATCGAAAAAGGTTGGTTGATTCAGGATAAGGACGAAAAGTTGTACATCTACGCGCAAACAATGAATGGCCGCACCCAGTTTGGAATTGTAGGATGTAATAATATTGAAGATTATTTTAACAACAATATCAAAAAACACGAATTAACCAGGAAGGATAAAGAAGAGGATCGCATGATCCATGTACGGATTACTAATGCTAATGTTGAACCGGTATTTTTCACTTACCCGGCTAATAAAAACATTGACCAGATTGTTACTGATATAGTTTCTAAAAATAAACCCGTTTACGATTTTATTGCTGACGAAGGATTTGGACATCACTTCTGGACCATTGACGACAAAGCTACTATCGAAAGGATTATAGAAATCTTCGAAAAAGAAATTCCCAGCCTATATGTAGCCGACGGCCATCACCGTACTGCAGCTGCTGCGCTTGTAGGGCTCGAAAAACGAAAAAACAATCCGGCTCATAACGGTACCGAAGAGTATAATTATTTCATGTCAGTACTTTTCCCTGATAACCAATTAAAAATTATTGATTATAACAGGGTTGTAAGAGATCTAAATAATCTGAGCCATGAGGAATTACTTGAAAAATTAAGTGAAGTTTTTGTTGTTGAGAAAAAGGGCAACGAGATATTTTCGCCTGCCGGTTTACATAATTTTTCCATGTATCTTGACGGATTTTGGTATTCGTTAACTGCAAGGCAAGGTACCTATAACGATGGAGATCCGATAGGTGTACTGGATGTTACAATTTTATCGGCTTTGGTGCTTGATAACATTCTGGATATTAAAGACCTCCGTACATCTACCCGTGTTGATTTTGTTGGAGGAATACGTGGCCTGGGCGAATTAAAAAAACGTGTCGATAGTGGAGAAATGAAAGCAGCTTTTGCCCTTTACCCTGTTTCTATGGACCAATTGATTACTATTGCCGATACAGGAAATATTATGCCTCCTAAAACCACCTGGTTCGAACCAAAACTCAGAAGCGGACTCGTTGTGCATCTGCTCGACTAAAGTAGTTTAAAGCGATATAGGTAAGCCCTGATTCTGAAGATATTTGTCTAACATCGGAATCAGGGTTTCTGCTTTTATAGGTTTAGGTATAAAGTCAACAAAACCAGCCGATAAGCTCTTTTCTCTTTCGTGTGGCAGGGCAAATGCAGTATAACTCATTACAGGTAAATCATGCCTGAACTCAAGTATCTCTTTTAGCGCTTCATAGCCTGTTTTTATAGGTAATTGTATATCCATTAAAACGAGATCAATATCCGGATCTGATTTGACTATATCTATTGCTATTTGTCCATTTAATGCATGAAGTAACCTTACTTCGGTACGTTTTAACAAAGCTTCCATAAGCATGAAGTTTTGCATTATATCTTCTGCAATGAGAATCGTTTTTCCTTTCCAATGAAAACTTTGAGAATCAGCCCTTGAATATTTTGCCGGTTTATGCTCAACCAGTTTATAAGGAATTGTAAAATAAAACATGGATCCTTTCCCTGGATTCGATTCCATGCCAATGGTGCCACCCAATAAATCAACCAGGTTTTTCGAAATGGCCAGGCCAAGTCCCGTACCACCATATTTTCGTGTAGTGCTGGGATCTAATTGGCTAAAACGTTGAAACAAGAGCTTCTGTTTGCTTCTTAGAATTCCAATCCCGGTATCTTTAACATAAAATGTCAAGGTTGACATTTGAATTGTATATCCAAATTCAATACTCCCAAATTCGGTGAATTTCAATGCATTGCTAAGTAAGTTAGTAAGTACTTGCTGCAACCTCATTGGATCAGTTATTACCCAGAAATTATTTGTTTTTTCTGGAACTACCAGGTTTAAGCTAACACTCTTTTTACCTGAAACATTTTTTAATTCGTCGAAAGTACCTAGCAGATCATTCAACAGCACGTTCAGATCACAAGCTGATTCAACAACTTTAAGTTGTCCGGCTTCAATTTTTGCAATGTCAATAATGTCGTTTATTAAAGACATCAGCGATCGGCCAGAACTCTTAATTTTTGATATGAAGTCAATTTTATCTTCTTGAGAAAGATCATCTTCAGCCAGTAAATCGGAAAATCCAATAATTGCATTCATGGGAGTTCTGATCTCGTGGCTCATGTTAGCCAGAAAAGCAGTTTTGAGCTTGTCCGATTCTTCCGCTTTTTCTTTTGCCAGAATCAAACGCTGCCTGGTCTCTTCCATTTCAGTTATGTCGCGGCTAATTCCAATAATCCCTAACAAATTCTTTTCCGAATCAAAGTATGGAGTTTTTAAAGTGTAAAATAAACATCTTTGTCCGTTTGAATACTCAATCCAGTTAGTTGATCGCTCAGGTTGCAACGTCTCAATTATACGTTTATCGGATTTATTATATCCCGTTGCTTCTGATTTCCTGAACAGTTCATATTCCGAAAGGCCTATAATTTCTTCCGATTTTTTGTTAATATATTTTTCAAATGCAGTATTGCACCCAAGGAATTTGCTTTCAGAATCTTTAAAGAAAATCAGGTCAGGAATAGCATCTATCATATATCTCAGGCGCGATTTCTCCGCCGAAAGTACTGATTTTATTCTTTCCCTTTCGTGTATCATTTGATTGGCAGCCTGCGCAAGGGTATCAAATTCGGAAAATGCAAGTTGATTTGAATCAATGATTTGCATACCTTGAGCTGCTCTTTTAAAGAAATGAAGAAAAAGCAGAATATTCGATTTAGCCTTTACAGCAAAATACCTCATTGTTAATTGAGCTAAAACAATAAGAATAACCATGAATATGAAAAATCGCATCAGGTTATTTCTGATATCAGTATATAATTCGGATTTTAGTTTTTGTAACACAGGATAAATGTCACTTGTAAAAAAACCGGTACCAATAATCCATTCCCAATCATTTATTCCAGAAAAATAGGATGTTTTTTCACTCCGCTCCACATTCGGATTGTTTCTCCATAAATAGGTATAATAACCTCCATTCATTTGTTTTGCATATTCAAGCTCTTTTGTAAAAACATCTTTCCAGTTTGTTTCGGTACTATTTTGGATATTTATAGGTGGAATTTGTCTTTTCCCTTTCGAAAGCAATGCTAAACCGTCAAAAGTGTTAATTATCACATACTCATTGTTTGGGTACTTAACCTTGCTCAGACTGTCAAGAATAACTTCCTGAATAATATTTTTCTTTTGTCTCGGATCAAAAGTAATCCCGATATTTAAATTATCAATTTTGCTTTTTTTAATTATCAGGTAAGGTACTGAAAGTGTATTTTCAAGGTAAGAATTCTTTACGAGGGATTCTGTTTGGTTATAATTTATCAGTTTATATATTTTTTTAATTATCGCTTCGGTATTTTTCTCTTCGTTATGTCGAAATGGAAATTCAGGATAAAGCACTTCATTTTTATTGTTCAGAATTATTATTTTAATGATTGACCTTTTATTCGTCTCATCCAGGGAGTCGGTGATACCAGCAGGTAAGCTATTTGTACTGAAGTTTTTATCATTTTCATAACTACTGAATAATTTTTCGGTAGCTGAAACCTTGTCGCTCAACATTTGTATTGTGTATTCATCTGGATGCGATTTAACCCATGCAATATAGTCCTTGAGTATTAATACTCTCGTCTTCAGTAAAGTACGTTGTTTTTCCGGAAACTCACTCTTCAACTTCTCTGCATGTTTCTTGTATTCATTTATTTGTAACCAGGTATAATAGGCAATAATTGTGCTCAACCCAACCAAAAAGAAAGCAACCGGGTATAAATATAATATCCTGATCAGACTGCGTTTCTTTGGTTTGTTGTTTTTTGAGCCAGAATTTCTTTGAAGAATTTTCATTTATTGCGTTTCTAACTTTAAATAAGGCTTGTAAAACTAATTGTTTGAATTTTGGTTCTTGATAGAATTATTGTAATCTGTTTGCATTGAGCAATTTATGTATATAGTTCATCGATTCAGCTCACTAATTCTTCGAAAACCTTCTCATTTATGTACTACTATTCACATATTAATCCATTTTTTTGCAATAGGTAATACGTGTTTTCAAAAAAAAGTGATTTATTTTCAAAAAAAAAATTCTACTAACTCGTAACTAATATTAAATCAGGAAATTAAACAATGTAGATATAAAAATGTTTCTTACTTTTAATATTTACCAATATTCAGCAAATTTTAAATCTCAAACTAAGTTGCTAATACACATATTTTTGCTGAATGATGAAATAATACTCAAAATACATGTTTTTAAATTAATGATAATCAGCTTATGGGGCATTATTTGGAAGTGTATAATTATACAAAGTGAATGATATCGAGGTTAGGGACCTGGCTTCCCATAATTAAAAAAGGATTGATTTACCAAAACTGAAAGCTGATATCAATTTTGCATAGTTTAATGATTTCATGTAGGTTTGTATTATAAATAATTATGGATATGAGTATCGAAGATCGTTTTAATATAATAAGAGCCAAAGTCCCGTCAAATGTCAAAATTGTTGCTGTTTCAAAAACCAAACCGGCAACAATGATTGAAGAATTATATCTCAGAACCAGTCATACTATTTTTGGTGAAAACAAAGCAAGGGAATTGGAATCCAAACAAAAGATTTTGTCTAAAGAAATAAACTGGCATTTTATTGGTCATTTGCAAACTAATAAAATAAAATATATTGCTCCTTTTGTCGACCTGGTTCATAGTGTTGACAGTTTCAGGTTGTTAAGTGAAATTAATAAGGAAGCTGCAAAATGCAACCGGGTTATACCATGTTTATTGCAGTTTTATATTGCCAGGGAAGAAGCAAAGTTTGGGTTTTCAATTGATGAAGTTAATCGAATGCTTGATGATAAGGAGTTTCAGGAATTATCAAATATTTCGCTACATGGAGTAATGGGAATGGCAACTTTTACTTCCGACAAGGATCAAATCAGATCTGAGTTTCATACACTAGTTAATTGTTATAATGAACTTAAGACAAGAAATTTCCTTCACCGACCTCATTTTTGTGAAATTTCAATGGGAATGACAGATGATTATGCTATTGCGATAGAAGAGGGAAGCACAATGGTAAGAATTGGTTCGGGGATATTTGGGGGGAGAT
>CAZBZA010000025.1:0-18482 GCA_964495865.1 uncultured Lentimicrobiaceae bacterium | reverse complement strand
TTAATGTAAATGCGTTACCAAAAGGTGTTTATATTGTACGCAATCAAGCTCAGAACGGAATAGAAACGAAGAAAATAGTAATCCGGTAACCCGGATTTTATTAAATTCATCGTAATCCAAAGAATTAGCGTAATTCGAATTACGCTAATTTTTTACTATTGGTTAAAATTAATTCAATTCTGCCGGTATACCTGCATGAGGGATTTTCACATTAAACCATTCTAATCTTCTACCAAAAAGTAAAGTAATTCACGAATCATCAAAAAGTTTCTATTTTTGTTCTTGTACTTTTACTTAAAAAAATCTCGGCGTACCATGAACAACAATGAAAACTTTCATTTAAAAAATCATATTACCGGTATTAAAAAAGTGCTTCAAATATTTATATATGCACTTTCCCCGATATTGCTTTTTGGAAATAACGATATGGATTCGTTATTGAAAGTCCTGGATAAAACAGTGGATAATTACCAGATTTACTCTAATCAGAAGGAGGAAAAACTAAATAAACTGAAGGACCTTTTAAAAATCACGTCAACCGATCTCCAGAAATTTGAAATCTGCGGACAACTTTATGATGAATACAGATCATACAAATCTGATTCGGCTTTAACCTATGCCAGAGAAAGATTACAAATTGCAGAAAAACTAAATGATTCGCATAATCTTACAGATGCCAGGTTAAACCTTGCTGCCATAATGGGGATAAATGGCTTGTACAAAGAAGCCATGGATATTTTGAGTGTGATAAATATTAGCCAAACCCCCGACTTAAAGGCATATTACTTCCATATTTACAGGACTGTTTATGGCTATATGGCCGATTATACTGTTTCGAGTCAGGAATATATAAGGTACAATCATTTAACCGCTGCTTACAGGGATTCGTTGCTGGTTGTAAATCCTCCCAGTTCTTCAACTCATATTATGGTAAAATCGGATCAGCTCATAGTGAGTAAACAATATGACGAAGCCCTTGGGCTTTTACTGAAATATTATCCTTCAATAAAAGATGATATACACACAAAAGCAATTATTGCATATAGCATAGCTTCAGCATTTCAGGGTAAAAACGACCGGGATCTTGAAAAACAATGGCTGGCTATATCTGCAATCTATGATATTCAATCAGCCACAAAAGAATATATATCATTACGTAGACTTGCATTTTTACTTTACGAGGATGGAGATGTTGACAGAGCCTACAAATACATCAGACGATCGCTGGAAGATGCGCTTTTTTGTAATGCCCGCCTGCGGACGTATGAAATATCGCAAATGCTGCCAATTATTGATAAAGCATATCAAAATCAAACGGAAGCCCGGCAAAAACAGTTGGTTACATCTTTGGTCAGTATCAGTATTTTGTCACTGTTTCTGATAATAGCCGTTGTTTTGGTATACCGGCAAATGAGGAAACTTTCTGCAGCCCGGAAAGAACTTAGTTTTGCCAACGAACAACTAAATAACCTGAATCATGAATTGTCGGCTACGAACAATCAGATTAAACACACAAATGAAACATTAGTTGAGGCTAATCTGATTAAAGAAGAATACATAGGCAGGTATATGGATCAATGCTCAGTATATATTGATAAATTGGATGGTTACAGACGACTGCTCAATAAAACAGCTGCTGCCGGCAAAATGCAGGATTTGTTAAACGCTTTAAAGTCAAAGCAATTTATTGAGGATGAATTGGAATTTTTCTACACAAATTTCGATAGTACCTTTCTTCAGCTTTTCCCCACTTTTGTTGAAGAGTTCAATAGCTTACTCATCGATAATGAAGAAACTCAATTAAAACAGGGTGAGTTGCTAAATACAGAACTGCGAATATTTGCATTAATTCGTCTCGGAATTAAGGATAGTGTGAAAATATCACATTTTCTCCGCTATTCCTTATCCACTATTTATAATTACCGCACCAAACTCCGAAATAAAGCTGTTTGTCCGCGAAATGAATTTGAAGATAGGGTAATGCTAATTGGAACTTCAGTAAAATAACCGTTGTCCGATTTTTACAAAAGGGGCTTTCTGAACGCGGGGAGTCCTTTTTTTATTTATAAATCCACTACATTAATTTATCAGCCAAAAATGATATCACACTATTATACAGTTAATTAAATTTTAAAACCGACTATTGTTACTACAATTTAACTTTACTAAAATTTATATGTATGTTTTGTTTATAAGTTTGGTTTTCGAAAAACAAAAAACAACCTGACACATCAAACTCATATCACCCGGATGAAAATTCCTTCCTTATAAAGTATTCCACCGGTGAGTAAAATAATCAATATTAATTAAACTCAAATCAAACTAATTAACCAATGATCCAAATCTAATTAAAATGAGTAAAAAACACAGTTCAAATTTAATCTGGTATTGTGCACTCTTCCTGCTTCTCTTTTTTGCAACAGGAAATTTAATGGCGCAAAAAGTATCAGTAACCGGAAAAGTCACAGATGCAGCAAATGGATTACCATTGTTTGGCGTTTCAATTGGAATTTCGGGCACTGCAGCAGGAACAATCAGCGATGCTGATGGGAAATTCTCCATTCAGGTTCCGTCAAAGGAAGCAGTGCTTTCGTTCTCTTCAGTAGGTTATAAATCACAGCAAATTGTAGTTGGTGAAAATACTCAACTCAATGTTGCTTTGGTATTGGAAATGACTCAATTGGAGCAAATAGTTGTGGTCGGTTACGGTACCCAGCGAAAGAAGGACCTTACAGGTTCAATTTCATTGGTATCAACCAAGGAAATTAAATCTTTAGCTGTTCCAAGTATCAGCGATGCTCTGCAGGGCCGCGCAGCCGGGGTTCAGGTTATTTCATCAGGAACACCTGGAAGTGATGCTACAATTCGCATCCGGGGTGTTGGTACTATAAACGATAACAACCCTCTTTTGGTAATCGACGGTGTTCCTGTATCAAGCGGCCTTAACACACTTAACATGAACGATGTTGAATCCATGCAGGTACTCAAAGATGCATCGGCTACCGCTATTTATGGTTCAAGGGGGGCTAACGGAGTAGTGATTATTACAACCAAACGAGGTAAAAGTGACCAATCGCATCTGGCCTTCAATTACTTTTTTGGAATGCAGAATGCCACTAATGTAGTCGATATGCTAAATGCAAGTGAGTTCGCTGCTTTACATAATGATATTATGGCCAATGCAGGTCTTCCTCAAAATCCTGCTTACGCTGATCCTGCTTCCTTAGGCGAAGGTACTGATTGGCTGGGCGAAATGTTCAATCCGGCTCCAATGCAGAATTATTCTCTCTCATACTCCGGTGGCAACGAGAAAACAAACGTATATGTTTCAGGTAATTATCTTACACAGGATGGTGTTGTAACCAATACCGGCTATAAAAAATTTACATTACAATTTAATAGTGATACTAAGGTTTTTGATAAACTGAAATTCGGAAACAGCCTTACTCTTAACAACGATGTTAAAACAAGCGGTAATTATAGTATCCGCAATGCCATGTTGGCTTTACCTACTCAACCTCTTTATCAGGAGGACGGCAATTATTCAGGTCCAATCCAGCAACCTATGTGGGATGGCGACATAGTAAATCCAATCGGACTTGCTAAAACAGTTGACAATTCGACTTTAGGATATAACCTCATAGGTTCTCTTTATGGAGAATATGAAATTATTAAAGATCTGAAAATCAAATCAACATTGGGTTTACAGGCAAATTTCTGGAACTCCCGTACCTGGGCACCCGATTACCATTGGAATTCGAGTATCAATGAAAATTCATACCTATACGAACGATACAATAAAAACTTAACCTGGCTATGGGATAACATGATCACATACGAAAAGGCGATAGACAATCACAACATCGCATTGATGGCAGGCATAAGTGCTCAGGAAAACGATTACCACTACTTAAACGGCTCCAAAATATCCTTTGCAAGTAACCTTACCCAGCAAATGGACAACGGAACATTACAACCTACATTAGGTGGAAGTACCAGTTCATGGTCCTTGCTTTCCTACATCGGAAGAGCGAATTATAATTATAACGGAAAATACCTGGCAACAGCAACTGTCCGTTATGATGGTTCTTCACGCTTTGGCGAAGGCAATAAATGGGGATTATTCCCTTCTGGTAGCCTGGCATGGCGTATCTCAGAAGAGGATTTCATGAAGTCCCTCACTTTTATTAATTCAATGAAAGTTCGCGCCGGATATGGAGTAACGGGTAACCAGGAAATCGGCAACTATTCATTCGCTTCAGCTCTCCAAACCATCAAGTACAATTTTAACAATTCTATTGTCAACGCTGTTGTACCGCAAATGATGCCTAATCCAAATGTACAATGGGAAGAACAGAGACAGGCAAATATCGGAATTGATGCTTCAATGTTTAAATCAAGGATTGAAGTTACTGTTGATGCTTACATAAAGAATACTGACAATATGCTTGTTCCTATGTCAGTTCCAGTGTCAACCGGGTATTCTGATGTGTATGTTCCATATATCAATGCAGGAGAAATGGAGAACAAAGGTGTTGAATTTACTATCGATTCACGAAACCTTGAAGGAGATTTTACATGGAATACTTCGTTTAACTTTTCATATAACCAGAATGTAGTGAAAAGCCTGAACGATACTGTGCCTATGACAAGTGGAAGCATCGGATTAAATTACAACCTTGCTCTTATTCAGGCAGGGCAACCGGTTAACGAGTTTTACGGATTCATTATCGATGGCATTTTCCAAACACAGACCGAAGTTGACAATCATGCGGTGCAGGTTCCGGGTAATGATCCGTATAACCGAACTTCTGCCGGTGATATCAAGTTCAGGGATCTGAACAACGATGGTGTGATAAATGACCTCGACCGGGCATTCACAGGCAATCCGAACCCGACATTCATTTTTGCGCTTAACAACTCATTTACGTTTAAAGGTTTCGACATGAGTTTGTTCCTGCAAGGTGTGGCGGGTAACAAAATATTTAATGCTAACCGACTCTATACCGAAGCAATGTCGGTAGCACAAAACCAGACTACTGAAACGCTGGACCGCTGGACCGGTGAGGGCACCAGCAATTCAATGCCAAGGGCAATTTTCAACGACCCGAATAAAAACACGCGCCCCTCAGACCGCTATGTTGAAAATGGTTCATACCTGAGAATTAAGAACCTCACTCTGGGTTATACTCTGCCTGCTTCATTGACTGAAAAGGCTCATTTGTCATCAGTAAGGGTTTATGCTTCAGGACTTAACATGTACACATTTACTGAATATACTGGTTTTGATCCAGAAGTGGGGACAAGTGGCATTGATAACAATGTTTATCCGGTTACTGCTACCTATAGTTTTGGAGTCAACATTGGTTTCTAACCTTTTAAAAAATGAACTTTATGAAAAATAAAATATATTTAGTACTTGTCCTGTTCAGTGCATTGTTGGTATCATGCAGTAAGGACTTTTTGGAGAAATCACCTGAGTATTCAGTTAACACTGAAAACTTCTACCAAACAGAAGATGATGCTATTGCCGCTATTAACGGAGCTTATCAGCCCCTGCAATGGCCTAAACTTTACAATATGCGCATGTGGACGCCTGATATTATGGCTGGTAACAGCATAGTAGGTGCAGGTGGTGGTTCCGACGGACAGGAAACTCAGGACCAGGCAAATTTTGTAACTACAACCGACAATCAGGGAGTGCTCGACCTATGGCGTGGCCCATGGCCTGGAATTTTACGCTGCAATATCATACTTCAAAAAGTTCCGGGTATGGCAATTAGTGAATCAGTCAAAAACAGAGTTTTAGGTGAAGCCTATTTTCTGAGGGCACAATACTACTTTATTTTAGTACGTTTTTTTGGTGACGTTCCACTGGTTCTTACACCTGTTGAACCCGGTGACGATCTGCGTCCTTTCCGCACTCCTAAATCAGAAGTATACGCACAAATCATTTCTGACTTTTCCAAAGCTGTTGAACTTTTACCGGCACGCGAAAGCTATAGTGGATCTGATCTTGGACGTGCCTCGAAAGGTGCTGCTGAAGGAATGCTTGCTAAAGTACACCTTACTCTTGGTAACTGGCAAATGGTTGTTGATCATTGCAATGAAGTAACTACACTTGGCTACCAGCTTAACACTAACTATGCAAGCAATTTTGATCCTTCAGACAAAAATACGGTTGAATCGTTGTTCGAAGTACAATATGCAAGCAATGGTGGATTTGATTTCTGGTCGAATGAAAACCAGGCTTCATGGCTCAGCACATTTACAGGACCCCGCGGATCCGATATGGCTGCCGGTGGATGGGGATGGAATCAGCCAACCCAGGAATTCATTGATTCATACGAAACCGGTGATCTCAGAAAAGATGTAACTGTTTTTTATGAAGGCTGCCCCCAGTTTGATGGTAAAGACTATCAAAAATCATATTCAATGACAAATTACAACCTGCGTAAATTTATTGTTTCAAAATCCGTTTCCCCTTCTTATGATAACAGCCCGATGAATTTCCCGGTGCTACGTTACGCCGATATTCTCTTGATGAAAGCAGAGGCATTAAACGAACTTGGAAGAACCTCTGAAGCTGAAACCCCTCTTAACGAAGTACGTGTTCGGGCAGGATTAACAACAGTTTCCGGATTGCCGAAAGATGCTTTCCGCGAAAAAGTTCTGCATGAAAGGCGCATGGAACTTGCATTCGAAGGGCTGCGTTGGTTTGACCTCATACGGGTGAACAATGGACAATATGGCATCGATTTTCTGCATTCAATCGGAAAAACGAATATGAGTCAGAAACACCTGCTCTTCCCGATACCACAGAAAGAACGTGATGCAAATCCTAATCTTACTCAAAATCCAGGATACTAAACCATAGAGCTGGTTTTAATTAATTTTCACAAGAAAAAATCGAACGAGATGAAAAAACATACCATATTCCCGATTCCTGACCTGGGTTTTATACCGAAATCCGGAGTGAGCCGCATATTTAAAATGATGCTTGCAGGAATGTTAATCCTACTTATTTCATGCCAGAAAGAAGAAGGCAATGATATCACTCTGGCGGGTGATCTGTCACTTTCAACATCGGCAAATGAAATAATTCTGAATCAGAAAGATGACAAAAATGTTGCTGTAAATTTTAATTGGACTACCGGTACAAATAGTGGTTCAGGTGCCTCCATTTCGTATGTACTGCAAATAGATAAAGCAGGAAATAGTTTTGCTAATCCAGTGCAATTCGATATGGGTAAAGCTGTTTATGCAAAAGCCTTTACTGTTGCTGATTTCAACCAAAGTCTACTGGAAGATTTTGGCTTTAGCGGAGGAGTGTCATCAAATCTTGAGGCCAGGGTAATTGCAACAATTTACACTACACCCCAATCTGAGCAAATATCGCCGGTAATCACTATCAAAGTAACTCCTTATGAACCGGTAAGTACAACCCTATACCTGCTTGGTGATGCTTTATCAATCGGTTGGGATGCCAGTAAAGCTATTGCTATGACGCCTGACGAAGACAATCCGACTGTTTTTGTTTTTAAAGGCGCATTAGGAGCAGGTAGTTATAAATTCATTACCACAATAGACCAATTACTACCTTCCTACAATCGAGGTACCGATGATAATCATATTGTATTCCGCACCGCAGAAAGCCAACCTGATGAAAAATTTACAATAACTGAATCAGCAGTATACAAGATTACAGTCCGTTTACTCGACCTTACAACAACTGCTGTAAAACTTGACCTGCCTCCTTATGATAAAATCTACATGGTTGGTGATGCAACTCCAAATGGCTGGGATATCAGTAATTCAACCGAACTTATCCAGAATCCGGATAATCCTTACATTTTTACCTACATGGGTGTGATGAAAACCGGTGATTTTAAATTCCCTGTGAACCAAAATTCCGATTGGGGTCAGGATATGTATATGAAACTTACTGATTCAACCATGTACCTCCATCATGGCGGCGATCCGGATGACAACAAATGGACTATAGCAAAAAAAGGACACTACATTATTACGTTAAACCTGATGGACAATACAATTTCACTGGCACGAACTAAGCTCTTTATGGTTGGCAGCGCTACTCCGATAGGCTGGAGTATAGATCAGGCTATCGAGCTCACAGAAGATGCTACTGACGGATGTATATTTACATACTCAGGTCCTATGGAAGCTGGTGAATTTAAATTCCCGGTGAATCGTAATACTGATTGGGGACAGGATATGTATATGCGAGTCGATGATACACATATGTACAGGCACATCGGAGGGGAATCCGATGATAACAAATGGAGTATTGCCACCGCGGGCAATTATACCATCACAGCTAACATTGAAGCGCTTACTATCAATATTGGGAGTAAAAAATGAGGTTTGGTTGAGTGAAAGGGCTGCCAACAATACCGGCAGCCCTTCTTTTCAAATTTACCTCATAGCAGTTCTGCAGTTTTCAATTACAAGCATTCAATACAAATTCAAAAAAATCCATACATTTAAAATTTAGAAATAATCCGATTAATGAAGTTTTTGGGATTTTGTTTTCTGTTTGTAGTTGTGATGATAAGTCAGGGTTGTAAAAAACCAAACGATGATTCAGGTTCCATCCTGCCTGTTCCACCAGTTAATCAGGTTACTCCTTTGTATAGTAATATTGGTATAGTAATGGATAAAGCTGCTTACAACCCTGGTGATGAGGTTACTTTTACTATTGAAAGTACCACTCTTCCTGCTTCTGCAAAAGTCAGGTACAAACAGTTAAATACAACTCTCCAAGAAGAAACTATTAACGGCTCCACCTGGAAATGGACAACACCTTCAAATGATTATACTGGCTATATGGCTGAAGTATTCTCCATTGAAAATGGTATTGAAACAATTTATGCAGCCATTGGAATTGATGTGTCATCAAACTGGAAAAAATTCCCACGGTACGGTTTCTTATCCGAATTTTCACAGTTGAGTGATGATGAAATAAACGCAGTAATAAGCAATCTGAACAGGTACCACATAAATGGCCTTCAGTTTTACGACTGGCATAACAAACACCATAAACCTCTGCCATTAGCAGGTTCAGCACCGGCAGTTACCTGGAAAAATATTATTAACACTGACGTTTACTTCAGCACTGTTCAGAGATACATCAGCAGCGCTCATAACCGGAATATGAAAACTATGTTTTACAATCTGGTTTATGGAGCCTGGGAAAATGCTGATGCAGATGGTGTAATGAAAGAATGGTACATTTTTAAAGATAACACACACACCAATAAAGATTTCCATCCGCTTTCTTCACCCTTTTTGAGCAATATCTATTTACTTGATCCATCAAATGCTTCCTGGCAACAGTATCTTCAATTTCAGAACAAAATTGTTTACCAGTTCCTTGATTTCGATGGCTTTCATATGGATCAGCTTGGCGACAGGGGATCACGTTATACCTATGATGGGGATTTTTTAAATCTGTCACAAACCTTCAAACCATTTATTGATGCAATAAAAGCAGATGAACCAGGTAAGGATATTGTGATGAATGCAGTCTCCCAATATGGTCAGCAGGACATCGCAGTAGCTTCTTCTGATTTTCTTTATACTGAAGTCTGGAGTCCATTCGATAGTTACAACGACCTGGCAAATCTGATAAAACAAAATAATACCTATTCGGCCAACACAAAAAATACTGTTCTGGCAGCTTACGTTAATTACGACCTGGCCAATAAAAAAGGTTTCTTTAATACCCCTTCCGTTCTGATGACGAATGCCGTCATATTTGCCTTTGGCGGGTCACACCTCGAATTAGGAGAGCATATGCTTGGTAAAGAATATTTCCCTAATGATAACCTGGCTATGAAGGATGATTTGAAGAAAGCACTGACATCCTATTACGATTTCCTGGTAGCATATCAAAATCTGCTTCGCGATGGCGGATCTTTCAACGATGTTTCTGTAAGTTCAATTGATGATAAAGTAAAAATTACAAAATGGCCTGGTAGCAAGGGAAATGTTGCTTGTTTTGGTAAAAGGGTAGCAAACAGCCAGGTGATACATTTGATCAATTTTAAAGACTCAAAAACTACCAGCTGGAGAGATAATACAGGAATACAGGTAGCACCAGCCCTTATAAAAGATGCTCAGCTTGTATTTACAAGTGAAGCCGTTGTTAAAAAAATGTGGGTGGCTTCACCTGATATTATAGGTGGTGCACCTCGTTCAATAAACTTCGCCCAAAACGGGAATAAGGTAAGTTTTATCCTTCCTGAATTAAAATACTGGAGCATGGTAGTAGTTGAGTATTAATAATTTGCCGATCCGAATTTTGGAGTTTTTAGATAAAAAATTAAACTGGAGTTACTCTTCTTTTCAAAAAGTAAAAAAAAGCCTGATGTATAAGTTTATAATTCTCTTTATTTCATTTGCGGTTCTGATTCTATCCAAAGCTACTGCTCAGGAAAAAGACCAGCCTGGAGCTTGCATTTCCTACGAAGTACAAGGAAACAAAGCAATTTTTACCTGCGAAAACAACATCAATGTACAGCTTGAACAAATCAGTTCAGGAATTCTGAAAATCTGGTACGACCAGGATGGTTTTACAAGGAATAATGAATCGTTTGCTGTAATAAAATCAGGAAATGAACAGGAGAAACTCAATATATCGGAACTACCGCAGAGTTATGAAATTTATACAGCTGACCTCATTGTTCGCATAAATAAATCTCCTTTTCAGATTCGTGTTTTCGACAAATACCAGAAAATGTTGATGGAAGATTTCCAAAACCGGGGTTTCGAGAAAGATTCATTAAAAATGTCGGCTTATAAAACACTTCGTCCAGGTGAACGGATATATGGCCTTGGCGAAAAAAACGGACCAATCAACAGAGTTGGAAACCGTTTTAAAATGTGGAATAGCGACAAACCTTGTTATGATGTTAATGAAGATCCCTTGTATAAAAGTATCCCTTTTTTCATGAGTAGCGCAGGCTATGGAATTTTCTTCGACAATACATACAAAACGGAATTCGATTTTGGAAGTGAGGCCACAAACTATTACTCGTTTTCAGCTCCGGGAGGTGAAATGATTTTCTATTTCATTTATGGCCCAACTTACAAGCAAATTATTAGCCGGTACATCGAACTGACCGGCAAGCCAATTATGCCTCCTGCCTGGGCATTGGGTTTCTCTCAATGCAGGGGTTTGCTTACTAATGAAAAGCTCACCCGTGAAATTGCCAAAGGTTATCGCGACAGGCAGATTCCTTGCGATATTATTTATCAGGATATAGGCTGGACAGAGCATTTGCAGGATTTTGAGTGGCGAAAGGGCAATTATGAGAATCCTGTAAAAATGCTTTCTGATCTGAAAGAAGACGGATTTAAGGTAATTGTTTCGCAGGATCCGGTAATCTCGCAAAACAACAAAAAGCAATGGAAGGAAGCAGATTCACTGGGCTTTTTTGCTTTGGATGCGCGTACTGGAAAATCCTATGACATGCCCTGGCCCTGGGGTGGCAATTGCGGTGTAGTCGATTTTACTAACCCAAAGGTTGCCGATTGGTGGGGAGAATATCAACAGAAAGCGATAAAAGATGGCGTTCATGGTTTCTGGACCGATATGGGAGAACCTGCATGGAGCAATGAAGAGAGTACCGATCGTTTGTTTATGAAACATCATTTGGGAATGCATGATGAAATTCACAATGTGTATGGCCTTACCTGGGATAAAGTGGTGACCGAACAGTTCGAAAAACGAAACCCTGGCAAGCGTATTTTTCAAATGACACGAGCTGCTTTTGCAGGAATGCAGCGTTATACCTTTGGCTGGTCAGGCGATTCCGGTGATGGAAACAATGTTTTGGATGGATGGGAAAAACTACAATCACAGATCCCGGTAGCATTATCAGCCGGTATGGGTGGAATTCCATTCTGGAGTTGCGACATTTCCGGTTATTGCGGCGATATAAAGGACTACGATGCAATGAGCGAATTGTATGTCCGTTGGTTGCAGTTTGGCGTATTTAATCCAATCAGCCGTGCCCATCACGAAGGCAACAATGCCGTTGAACCCTGGCTGTTTGGTTCTGAAGCAGAAGCAATATGCAAAAAAGCTATAGAACAGAAATACCGGCTATTCCCCTATATTTATACGTATGCCCGCCAGGCCTACGATACTGGTTTACCTTTAATGCGGGCTCTTATGCTTGAATATCAGGATGATCCCGAAACATTCAACCTCAATACCGAATTTCTGTTTGGCAAAGAATTACTGGTAGCACCTGTTATGGAACAAGGGGCCACTTCAAAAAAAATATACCTGCCCCAAGGTGAATGGATTGATATTAATCATCAGCAAACAATGTTCCAGGGAAAGCAATGGATTGATTATCCTGCATCATTGGAAACAATACCTGTTTTTGTGAAACGGGGATCAATAATTCCACAAATGCCGGTTATGCAGTTTATCGGAGAAATGAAAAACGCACCGGTATGGTTTGAGATTTTTCCTGCAGTTGAAGGGCAATCGGCATCTTTTACGCTTTATGAAGACGACGGGGAAACAAACAATTATAAAAATGACAGTTGCAGCAGGACTGATGTTAAATGCAAATCCACTAAAGAAACCTGGAATCTGAGTATACTTAATCACAGTGAAATTTTTAGAAATCAGGAGGCAGTCAGAAATTTTGGAATCAGGATACATCTGGATAAAACTCCGCAGTCTGTATCTATAAATTCGACTAAACTGAAATCAGTAAGTCCAGATAAGCTGGAAAAAAGCTGGAACGAAATCTCAGATAAAGCAGTTTGGAGTTGGGATAAAACTACCAGTACCTGCCTGATAAAATTCCCGGATAATGGCACACCTACTGACATTATAATCAAAAAATAGCTCAAATGAATTCAAGAAATTTTTATATGTCAGTAATACTTTGTGGATTACAGACTATGGTATTTGCACAAACAGGTGATATTACAATTTATAAATCAGATGCATACAGTATTTTCAACAACAGGGTGGAGCAGGCTGGTTTTAAGGCAGAGGCTTTGTCAGCAACTGAAATGACTTCAAATTACCGAAGCCCCGAGGCTGATAAGTTCAGCCCAACAGTAAGTTTTAAGTTCAGCATCAATTTACAGGATAATGAAATGATTTCGGGTAATGATCACCTGGTAACCCTGCAACCTGATAATGGCGCTTGTACAACTACTGTTACGTTTGGTAAACAATTAATAAACAGGAATTCGGTAGCTGAAGGTACTAATCTGGCACCTAATACCAGTTGGACAGTTCGCCTCGATATGCGGGATGTATTTAATGCCTTCAAAGAAAAAGGTTTTTATACACTTTATAATGGTGACAAATTATATCAGTCCGATTTTAAAGGTGTTTATATCGCCGGAGGTTCAGCTCCGCTTATCTGGGATTTTAATAACCTGAAGAATATTCCTGAGCTTAAACTTCAGGATACTGATGGTGATGCAATTTTTGAGACGACCTTAGTTTTGAATAAGCAGTCGGATGAAAAACATACAGACGCAGAATGGAAATTATCCAGAGATATTTCTGCTTATCCTCAGTATAAATCCGATTTCTTGTTGTCCGATGCCGTTTACAATATGTCGCTTGAAGAAATGCTGAAAGCCGTTGAAGCTGATAGCACATTCAGAACAGGAAAGGAATGGAGTGGTGTTTGGACAAGAGACGTAAGTTACAGCATCATTTTATCGATGGCATACTTGCAACCGAAAATTGCTATGAACAGCCTGATGCGTAAAGTGAGTAAAAACAAGAAGATAATCCAGGATACCGGCACAGGCGGGGCATGGCCTGTCAGTACTGATCGCATGGTATGGGCAATTGCCGCATGGGAAATATATAAAGCTACCGGCAATAAAGACTGGTTGGACTATGCTTATCAGGTTATTAAAAATTCCATTGAGGATGATCTTTCAACTATTTACAATCCTGTTACCGGAATGGTTAAAGGCGAATCATCTTTTTTGGATTGGCGCGAACAAACCTATCCCAAATGGATGCAACCTGCAGATATTTTTGAAAGTGAATGCCTTGGTACTAATGCTGTGCACTTTCAGGCCAATATAATTCTTGCAAAAATGGCAGCCACACTCAATCAAAAAGTGGTCGCTGAAAAGCATAAACTGATTGCAGAAAATATTAAATCAGGAATAAACAAGTATTTATGGTTGCCCGAAAAAGGATACTATGCACAGTATAGATATGGCCGGAATTTCAAAATTGTTTCACCTCGATCCGAAGCCCTGGGCGAAGCACTATGCGTATTGTATGGGATTGCTGATGAAGTCAACGCCAGACAAATCGTTGAAAGTACACCAGTCACTTCATTTGGTATCCCGTGCATCTATCCTCAGATTCCCAATATACCACCTTATCACAATAACGGGGTATGGCCATTTGTACAATCCTATTGGCTATGGGCGGCAGCAAGTGTAAACAATGAAAAGTCGGTAATGGAAAGCATAAGCGCTATTTATCGCCCGGCAGCTTTGTTTCTTACCAATAAAGAAAACTTTGTTGCAGAAACAGGCGATTTTAGCGGCACTCAGATTAATTCAAGTATCATGTTATGGAGCCTGTCTGGTAATATCAGCCTTATTCATAAAGTTCTCTTTGGCATAAGGTTCGAAGAAGGTAAACTTGCATTCAAGCCTTTTGTACCCGAAGTTTTGCAAGGCAGAAGAACTCTGACAAATTTCAAATATCAGGATGCAGTGCTGGATATTGAACTTAATGGTTTTGGAAGCCGGATTGTTTCATTTGAATTGGATGGCAGGAAAACCTCATCCTTCGAAATTCCGGATACTATTTCGGGGAAACACACTGTGAAAATTGAAATGGATAATCAAATACCTGTTACATCCACTTCCAATCAGAAACCGGTTCTTTTTACTTTGCCTGCACCGGTAGCAAAATATGAAAATTCTGAAATCACCTGGCAACCTCTGTCAAACGCAGTAGGGTATAGAATTTTGCTTAATGGAAGTTTACTTAAATCAACTACGGAAACATCAATTTCAGTAAAACCAGGAGCTTATTCCGAATACCAGGTGATTGCTTTTGATAAAGATAATCTTGAATCTTTTGCGTCAGAGCCTGTAACAGTGGTGAATGGAATCCATGTCCAAATTCTTCAGGCTGAAGATTACGCAGAAAAATCCGATCATCTGTACAAAGGATTTACAGGCGAAGGTTTTACAGAAATAAATAAAACTGCAAATAAAGTTGTTAATTTTAAAGTAAAGGTGGCAACAGATGGTTTGTATGCTATCGATTTTCGTTATGCCAATGGAAATGGCCCTATCAACACCGAAAACAAATGTGCCATTCGTACTTTATCAGTAAATGGCAATCCAATTAATGCTGTCGTATTTCCGCAACGTGGTAAAGAAGAGTGGTCAAATTGGGGTTTTAGTAATGCTTTGTTAGTTTCATTATCGAAAGGTGAAAATACTGTATCCATCTCATTCGAAGATGAGAATGAAAACATGAATGGAGATATTAATCAAGCAATGATTGATTATGTCAGGATACAATTTATTGAATAACAATTGCCATTAGCTGCTTACATCAGGCAAATTAACCAACCTCGAAGGAACTGATATCTTAAACCTGCTCCGAAGAATATTCGTAGCAGACAGCGATTTCTTTAAAATTGGGAAAGGCTAAACCTTATATATTAAGTGATAATAATAATTACTTAAAAGGCAGCAGCGCCATTAATCTCTTCCGCTTTTTTAGCGTAATTCGAATTACGCTAATTCTTCATCATTGATGAAAATTAATTCAACTTTAATGTTACTTAAACCTTGCATAAATAATAGATGCTGGTATACAAATTTAACAAAGTATAGCAGCCAATTGCCCGTTTGATCTGCACTAAATAGTATTAGGATGTTAACGCATTTTTATTTTCATTTGTGCAATAAATTTTATCCTATGAAACCGAAATTTGTTTTACTTTTTTTATTCCTGTTTTCTATTCTTAATACATACTCCCAGCAGGAGTGGCAGTGGCTGAATCCAACGCCTTCCGGATACCATAACAGGGATGTCTGTTTTATTTCACCTGATGTAGGGTTTATTGTTAATTCATCAGAGATCCTTATAACTTACGATGCCGGGAACACCTGGTCAAAGCATGGCGCAATCACAAATGGTCTTGATATTGAGTTTTCGGGTTCAACCGGTTACATCATGGGGCGGAGCTACATATATAAATCAGCTGACGGCGGAATGACCTGGAATAAGCTAAGCGTTCTAATGGCAAATGATTTCAGCAGCATCGAAGTGGTTAGTCCCGATACCGTAATATTATCAGACCGGAAATCTATATTTAAGACCTTTGATGGCGGCCAGCATTGGCAAAGTATTGACATCAGTATTCAGGGAATTGGCTTGAAAGATATCAGTTTTGTCAACTCCAGGCTGGGCTTTTGTACGGGTTATGGTGCCTCTGTTCACAAGACAACCGATGGTGGATTAACCTGGACTGTTGTATACCCGGCTACACCAACAACGTGGTCTTTAGACAAAATACATTTTGTAAACAAGGATGTTGGTTTTGCATTTTGCGATAGTTGGATCACTAATCTAAGAACTGATGATGGCGGGGCCACCTGGACCTCATTTGAAAATATGGAAACTATCTTAACTATTCAATTTCTTGACGACAATAACGGTTTTATTGGTGGCGAGTATGGAGCGTTTTATAAAACGACGGATGCGGGTGTAACCTGGAGTACACATAATGGACCCTACATAGATATGGAGCATATTTTGGGTTTTTACTTTACCAGCATAAATACCGGTTATGCCGTTGGTTTGTATGGAAGAATTAAAAAGACTACTGATGGCGGTCAAACCTGGCAGCAATATAGTCCTACGTATAGAGACCTAAGAGGTATGACCTTTACTTCAAATGAAACTGGTTATTGTATTAATGGGGGAAATATTTTAAAAACAACTAACAGCGGCAATACATGGGATTTATACCCTTCCATGATGGAAGGGCGGTTCGTTTCAATAGATTTTGTAAATGATACAGTCGGGTATGCTATTTTCGAAGATTATAAGGAAAAACTCTATAAAACAACCAATGGCGGACTTTCGTGGGTATATGTTCCGATTGAATATCCTTTGTTAAACCATGATATGAGGGCTCTTGATTTCATCAATGCTGATACCGGATTTGTAACCGGAGGCTATAGCTCCTTTTATATACATAAAACGATTGACGGAGGTCTAACATGGAACAAAATCGCATCAGAGTCTTTCTCAAACATTAAGTTCGTTAATGATAGCGTTGGATATGGATTGCAGGGTAGTTACCGTTTTTTTCGCACAAATGACGGAGGTAGTTCATGGACAATAGTTTTTGAATCTTACGGCAATGATTTAAATTCATTCACTTTTGTGGACGAAAATACCGTTTATCTGATAGGCGATGAGCGAAATTGTTATAAATCGAATGATGGAGGAACTACGTGGGAAAATATGAAATTGGAATACGATGATTATACTTGCATAAAATTCAGGGACAAAAATATTGGGTATATTATTGGCGAAAAACTATGCAAAACAACAGATGCAGGTTATTCCTGGCAAAAATTGACTCTGCCGATAACGGATATTACTTCTTCTCAAATTGTAATAACTCCAAATGATAATGTTTATCTGGGTGGTTTAAATGGTATGGTGTTGGGAAGTCATGTAACCTATGATTCTATCTCACTCAATTCACTTCCTGCAATAAATATAACACACGACAGTGCTGTGCTTTTGGGTGTTGCGGTGTCTAATTGCAGTGATTCGATCGAAAACCTTAAATTCCGTTTCTCGCCATGGGTTAATAACAGTTTTGAGATCACTGCCACTCCATTCAACACAAGTCCGGGCTCAGCAACCCGGATTTCGGCTATACTCACAGGCCTCAAACCATCAACTCAATACGACTTTAGAGTTATAGGGACATATAAAGGAATTGAATATTTTAGTGAGAGCGAATCTTTTTATACACTTGAGAAACCGCAGGGAATAACAGAGAACCAATTTTCGACAATTTCTCTATATCCTAATCCTACTTCAGGTATTGTTTCAATCAATTCATCGGAACCTATTCATTCTGTAGAGCTTATGGACAATACCAGCCGGGTTTTAAACTTTTATGGAAGCGTAAATTCTATTGATTTATCCACTTTACCATCCGGAGTATATTACCTTAAAATTCATTTAAAGGATAATATAGCGGTGTTAAAAGTGATAAGAAGATAGTAAATAACTGAGATTTTGTTTTATCGGATTTCAGTAAGGGTTTTTACGGAATTCGGTATTGAATTCTATTTATACTCTTTCCGGCTCTTTAAACACCTGCTGTTCCACCACCGGAACAGCCTATTGTTTTTGTGCAGTCGGGGTGTCATACAAGCAAACTTTTAAAGCA
>CAZBZA010000024.1:0-18623 GCA_964495865.1 uncultured Lentimicrobiaceae bacterium | reverse complement strand
AGCCAGCGGAAAAATTCACGCTGCCACAGCACACTATTCTGAGGACGCAACACCCAGTGGTTTTCTTCAGGAAAATGCAGATACCTTGCCGGGATTCCGCGAAGTTTTGCTGCATTATAAGCTGCCATTCCTTGTGTGTATGGTATACGGAAATCGTTTTCTCCTTCAACAACCATAAGCGGTGTATCCCATTTATCCACAAATTTGTGAGGCGAATTGGCGTACGAATGATCAACAGCAGGATTTCCCTTTTCCCAGTAAGGACCACCCAGGTCCCAGTTTACGAACCACATTTCTTCGGTAGTAAGATATTGATCTTCAAGGTTAAACATGCCGCAATGAGAGATAAATGCCTTAAAACGTTTTTCGTGATGGCCGGCAAGCCAGAGAACAGAAAACCCACCGTAACTCGCTCCAACAGCACCCATTTTATCTTTATCAACGAAAGGTTCTTTTGCCATTTCGTCAACGGCCGAAAGATAATCTTTCATATTTTGCCCGCCATAGTCACCGCTGATCTGATCGTTCCATTCCTGTCCGAAACCGGGTAAACCGCGGCGGTTAGGAGCAATTACAATGTAGTCGTTGGCTGCCATAAGCTGAAAATTCCAGCGGTAAGAGAAAAACTGGCTGATCATACTTTGTGGCCCGCCTCCACAAAACAAAAGCATTGGATATTTCTTATTAGGGTCAAAATCAGGAGGATAAATCACCCATGTGAGCATTTGTTTATTATCAGTGGTTGTAATCCAGCGTTCCTCCACTTTTGCTGAACGTACATCTTTCAGTATTTCTTTATTGGTAAACGAAAGTTGGGTTTCTTTTCCTGAAGCATCAATTTTATATATTTCAGTTGGATTTACGGTTGACTGTTTTGCTGCAATAAGGTCTTTGCCGGCCAATTGAACCGAGAGATAATCCCATGTACCTTTGCTGATCTGCTTTATTTCTTTTGTTGCCAGAAGGAGTGAATAAATATGAACGGTTCCTTTTGTTGAACTGAGGAAGTACAATGTTTTGCTATCCGAAGACCATTCGAAATTGCTGGATATCTGATCGAATTTCTCGGAATAATCAGTGTATTTTGCAGTTGCAAAATCATAAATCATAATCCTGTCTTTATCGGCTTCAAATCCATCGCGTTCCATGCTTCTCCAGACGATTTTTTTGCCGTCGGGCGAAAAAACAGGATCCTGGTCGTAGCCGGCAATTCCTTTCGAAATGTTTGTTTCAGCTCCGGTTTTCAGATCGTAAACATAAATCTCTGAATTTGTGCTTATTGAATATTCGAGACCAACAAGTTTTTTGCATGTGTACGCAATTTTATCGCTTTGCGGACTCCAGCTTATCTGCTCCATTCCACCCCAGGGAGCCATAGGCGATTCAAACCGTTGATTTTCCATAATATCCTTGCCTTTCTCCATTTTACCATCGGAATACGGAGCCACAAAAATATGGCTGTAACTATAATCCGACCAGCTATCCCAATGCCGGTACATAAGATCATCTTCGATACGGGCATTCATTTTCGGGAGGTCAGGATACATGTCGTTGGGCGTTTTATCCAGTTTAACACGTTGTGTATAAAGGATATACTTCATATCAGGCGAATAGCTGAACCCAGTAATATCACTTTCGGAAAAGCTAATCTGGGCAGGAGCGGAGCCATCAGTATTGGCTTCCCATACCTGCATTGAGCCTGATTCAGCTGAGAGGAAAGCTATTTTCTTCCCGTCGGGCCTGTAAATTCCATTACTTTCACTTCCTTTGAACGAGGTGACTTTTAAAGGATTGCCACCCGAAACCGGCAATGTATACAAATCGCGGTTTCCTTTGTTTTCGGCCAGGTTGTACCAGCTCACACCGTATAAAATGGTTTTGGCATCAGGCGAAACTTCTACTTCGCTGACCCTGCCCAGTTTCCATAACAACTCTGGGGTATAGCGGTTTGGAGTCATGCTTTGCTGAGCAAAAGCAAACGAACCGGTGATGGTTAATAGAAAGAAAATCTGAAGTGTTTTCATCAATTTTGTTTTAGGATGATTAATAGCTGCGAAAGTAGAAAAATAATACTATTTATTTGAAATTTTATAAATTACCTCTATGAGCAGCGACTAGGTTTTATCAAAATGTTAATTCTTTGACGGAACAAGGGAATAGCAACTCATTTGCATAATCGGCCTTGATATTTTCATATTTTTGTAGATATTTCAGTTATGTCAGAATAAATGCAAACCTGATTTTATCCTTCAATTTTATACTCACGACATAGAAACTATATGGACAAAGTTTTCTTGTATTTCTTTCATCGAAATACAATAATTTTCATTCTGATTTTAGGATGTATTGCATTCATAGTCAGCATGTGGCAGAGATATGCATACATTGATGACTGTTTTTTCGGAGAACAAGCCTATTGGCTTGCGAATGATGGAATTGTACGTACAAAAACCATTCATGCAGGACTTGGGTGGGAAGAAAGGTTGTTTGTTTACCATAAATTAAATATCTGGATAGGTGCCCTGATCATAAAAACACTGGGCTGGTCAGTATATTACTTCAAAACCTTTACGCTGATTGTTTATTTGACGTTTTTTTTCTTCTTAAAGAAATATTTGCAGATTGATCGTTCACGGTTTCCTGAGTTAACTTATCTGCTAGTATGTCTGCTTATTTTTATCAATCCGCTTACCTTTATTTATGGATTTACGTATCGCCCCGAAATCCTGGTTATGGCAACAGGTTTTATCTCTTTTATTGCTTTGGAAAAGGTTCGATCTAGCCATTCAAGATCAAGTTTTTGGATAATTATAGCAGGGATAGCGGCCGGCCTGGCTTTTCTTACTCATCTTAACGGTTTAATTTTCGCTGTTAGCGGGTTCTTTTACCTGATAATCTATAGGAAATACAGATTCCTTATTCCTTATATGTTTAGCGGTGGAATCATCATGTTTTTTTACTTTATTGATTTACTGCCCTCAGGCAATTTTGGAAGGTTCCTGTCTCAGATAAGTAACTGGCCTGATGATGTTTCGGGTAATTTTCACCCGAATGCAAATGTTATCATTGGTGCATTGGTAAAGTTGTCAACTGAGCATCAACGTTTTTTCTGGAGTGATAGAGTATTTGCATTTTCTATACTATTCTTCCTTTCGGTTCTATTGGCATTCAAACATCTGAAAGAAAACCACAGGCCACTGCTGGTATATACTGCTATGCTCATTCTGTTTTTAAACCTGCTGGGAAGCCAGATTGCCGAACGTTATCTTCTCTACTATTTCCCGATGATGGCTCTGATTATTGCTTTATCGGTTTTATATTTTCTTAAGCAGCGACAATTTATGCGGCTGACTTTAGTAAGTATTGTTTTGCTTGTTCAATTAGGTTTAACTGCAAAACATTGGCTGTCGATAATGGGCGAAAATTCTGATTTTGTAACTGTAAATCAGGAGCTTAGTAATTTTATTCCAGCCGAGAGTGAACTGATTTTAGCTCCATACTCCTATATTTATAATGAGATCAGCGACAAAACACTCACATATCATACACTCGAATATTTCGAAGTACTTCAAAGAAAGAAATTTGCCGGCGCTGAAGCTTCGGCTCATTGCGCTCAACTTGGGATTGATCACATTATCATTAAGTATTATCCTGACATAGATAAAAAAGTTGATCGCTGGTTTGAGCCTGCTTTAAGTGGTAATGATTTAAATTACAGAATATTCAGGAAATACAAAGGTCATATAATCTTATCACGAATAAAAAAGGATTGAAATGAAATATAGCCAGTTGCTAAAGCAAGGATACATTAAAATATTGCGATGAGAAAAGATTATGGGTCGTTTTTGGTGTTTATTCTGGTTAATTTTGCAGTTTAAAGAAAATTAGCAGCTTTTTTGTAATTTGCTATATCAGAGGGTATTAAATGGCAAAGTGCGTTTAGCCTTCGCGATTGACGATCTTTATTTAATCTTAATCGAATCATTTAATTTTTTTAGTAAATGAAACTAATAATCAATTCATTACAAAACATGTGGAACGAAAAACCTTTAAAACTGGTTATGTTCGTTGCAATATTCACGCGTGTGCTTGCCACAATTTTTTCCAGGGGATTCGGAATGCATGACGATCATTTCCTTGTAATCGAAGCTGCACAAGCATGGGTTGACGGAATAATTGTACCAGGGAGGCCTCAGTTTGCAGGAGGTGAAGTAATTCCCGACGGGCACAGCATGTTTTACATGGGGTTGCATTTTCTTCTTTTTAAGTTTCTGCAAATAGTTAATATCACTGATCCATTATTTAAAATGCTAATTGTTAGAATAATACATGCATTAGCATCAATTTATTCTGTATGGTTGGTTTATAAAATTACAGAGAAAGTTTCCACTCAAAAAGATGCTGCCCTTGCCGGTTTATTAATGGCATCAATCTGGTTTTTACCGATGCTTAGTGTTCGGAATCTGGTTGAAATATTTTGTATTCCTTTCACCTTACTGGGAATTTTGTACCTTTTGAATTCTGATCGGAAAAATCACCCTTTTTTATGGTATTTGCTTGCAGGTTTCATTCTGGGGTTGAGTATTTCAGTAAGGTTTCAGCTCATAGTATTTGTCGGAGGTGCCGGGCTAGTGATTTTAATACAGCGCAAATGGCTTGCTGCAATTATGGTTGGATTGGGTTCTCTGATTTCCATCCTGTTATTTCAGGGTTTGGTTGATTATTACATCTGGGGATATCCTTTTGCTGAATTTATCGAGTATTACGAATACAATCTCCAGGTTGCCTACGATTATATTACCGGCCCATGGTATAATTATTTGTTATTATTGGCTGGGATTTTAATTCCTCCTGTATCGCTGATGTTGCTTTTCGGGTTTTTCAGGGTTTGGCGAAAGCAGCTTATGATATTTTTACCTGCATTTCTTTTCCTGCTATTTCATTCGTTTTTTCCTAACAAACAGGAACGCTTCATTTTTCCGATTATACCATATATAATTATAGGAGGAGTTATCGGTTGGAATTCTTTTATTCATGCATCAACATACTGGTTGAAGCATAAACGATTACTAACGAACAGCTGGATTTTCTTCTGGATACTGAACATAATATTGCTCATACCGGTTTCAACAGCATATTCGAAACGTTCGCGTGTCGAAGCTATGGCATATCTATCACAATACAAAGGGATTAGGGTTATAGTAACTGAAGATTTGAACCGAAGCAGTGCTCAGATGGTGCCCCGATATTATTCCGGACAGTGGATGCAGGCTCTTTACAAATCCAATACTGGTGTTCGTTCTTACATGGCAGATTCAATTCCTTGTACTGTTTCGGATGCTTCTTTTGTGTTGTTTTACAGCGACGAAAATTTACAGGCAAGAGTTGACTCAATGAAAAAGGAAATTCCTTCGCTGGTATATGAAACAACCTTTAAACCTGGATTGATTGACGATATTATGTATCGGCTCAATCCTGTGAACAGGAACGAAACAATATACTTGTATCGGAATAATGAACTTGCAAAGCCATTGGAATAGCATCTGAATCAATAAAAAAAAATATTTAAAAAATTTACCAGCAAACTTTTATGGATAGGAAAGAAGAGAGTAAATTATTGATAAATCAGCTTGTAAATGAGCTCAACGACCATAATTACCGCTATTATGTACTGGCCGATCCTGTGATTTCGGACTATGAATTTGATATGCTGCTCGAAAAGCTGTCAGCGCTCGAAAAAGAGTTTCCGGAGCTGATTCAGCCCGATTCGCCAACTCAAAGGGTAGGAGGAACTATAACTTCTGAGTTTACTTCTGCCCGGCATACTTATCCGATGTTGTCGCTTTCAAATACGTATTCGGAAAGTGAATTGCGCGATTTCGATGATCGTGTACGAAAACTAGTGGATGGCAAATACGAATATATCTGTGAATTAAAATTTGATGGACTTTCGATCAGTCTTACGTATGAAAACGGATTGTTAACCAGGGCTTTAACACGTGGTGATGGCGAAAGGGGCGATGATGTTACAACCAATATACGAACCATTCGCAGTATTCCGCTTCGATTGTCTGGTACAGGGTTCCCCGAGATTTTCGAAGTCAGAGGCGAAATCATTTTACCCCGTCCGGGATTCGAAAAAATGAACCGCGACCGCATCGAAATAGGTGAAACTCCGTTTGCCAATCCCCGCAATGCTGCTGCCGGAAGCTTAAAACTCCAGGATTCAGCCGAAGTAGCCCGTCGCCCGCTTGATGGATATATGTATTATGCTCTGGGTGAATCTCTTTCATTCATGACACATAAGCAAAGTTTAGATGCTCTTGCAGGCTGGGGATTTAAAATTTCGAAGGAAACTGCATTATGCGAATCCATTGATGAAGTGATCGGTTTTATCCAAAAAATGGGTCGCGAACGTGATAAACTCACTTTTGATATTGATGGAATTGTAATAAAGATCAATTCGCTAGAACAACAGCAGGCTCTGGGCTTTACCTCTAAATCTCCCCGCTGGGCAATTGCATACAAATACAAAGCTGAACAGGTAACTACGCAGCTTTTGTCTATTGACTACCAGGTTGGAAGAACCGGAGTGGTAACGCCTGTTGCTAATCTGAAACCCGTTCAACTTGCCGGAACAGTTGTAAAAAGAGCCAGCCTGCATAATGCAGATATAATTGCCAAACTCGATGTGCGCGTTGGCGATTATGTGATGGTTGAAAAAGGAGGGGAGATTATTCCAAAAATTATAGGAGTCGATCTCAGTAAGCGCGACTTATTTACCGAACCAGTTGTTTTTATCGAAAAATGTCCTGAATGTAGCACCCTGCTTGAACGGCAGGAAGGCGAAGCAGGGAATTTCTGTCCGAACGAGGACCATTGCCCGCCCCAGATTAAAGGAAAACTCGAGCATTTTATTCATCGCAAAGCCATGAATATCGACAGCCTGGGCGAAGGGAAAATCGAAATGCTTTACGACAACAATTTAGTAAGGGATGTTGCTGATTTATACAGTCTTACCTATGAAACCATTTTTGATATCAAGAAAGTTATTAAAGGGAAAGATGGTGCGAAAGATAAAACATTGAGTTTCCAGGCAAAAACAGCCGAAAATATAATTAATGGAATAAATGCATCAAAGTCGGCTCCTTTCGAAAGAGTGCTTTTTGCAATAGGCATCAGGTATGTGGGCGAAACAGTTGCCCGAAAACTTGCTTTACATTTTAAAAACATCGATTCAATTATTTCAGCAAGCCTTGAGGAATTGCAATCGGCTGAGAATATCGGCGAAAAAGTAGCATCAAGTATTTATGCTTTTTTCAGGAAAACCGAAAATATTGAACTCATAAATAAGCTGAAATCTGCGGGACTGAGTATGGTCGCCGAAAAGCAGGCTGAGCTTCTATCGAATAACCTTGCAGGTAAAAGCATTGTGGTTTCAGGTTCTTTTGGATCATCAAAGCGGCGCAAAGAACTGGAAGAGTTGGTTTCAATGCATGGTGCCAAATTGGCAGGCGGAGTTACATCCAAAACCGATTTTGTGGTGGCAGGTGAAAATATGGGCCCTGAAAAACGGCTGAAAGCCTTGAACCTTGGTATTCCGGTTATTTCAGAAGCCGAATTTCTCGAAATGTTGCGCTAAGTCAATACATTGGATTGCTTTTTGTAGATTGCAATTATTGGATCAGGTTGTATTTTGGGGATTTACAAAAAACTCAGTATGATCAGCGTCCTTCAGTAAACCTTTATCGTTATGGCAATTTCAATAAAAGATATAGAGCGTACATTCTCAACATTATGTAAGCTGGTATATGATGACAAGCTTAAAGAAGCTTTGGATCAGCTTGGAATTCTGGCGGCAGATATGCATGTTGCTGATTACACGCTGCAATACGAAGATATCAATCAGACTTACAGAATGCTCCTCGAATATAATTTCCGGGGAGTTCCTGATCCTCAGCGGAATGTGATTTTTGGTAAACTTAAAGTTTCGTTACTCGAACTGGCTGATAGAGTTCATCAACATGCTTTAGCTCAAACGGGCACCCATATCAGCCAGTTAAAAGTACAGATTGAAAAAGAGAAAGAACTTGCCAAAGAGGAAGCCACCCGAAGGATTGACAATTATTCTTTTGAGCTTGAATTTACCCGCCTTTTAAACGATTCGGATTTATCGGCTCAAAATGCTGAAAATAATTCCATTCCTGCTATTTCGCCTAAGATTTTCCAGTTGATGTGGCTTACCGATAAGTATACTGAAACGGATATTTTGCTGGTGAAAGCCATACGCGAATCGGAAAGTCTGCCCTGGTACGAAAAATGTTTGGCCGTAAGCGCCATCACACTTAGCCTTATCAATTGCTTTGATAAGGAGAAGTTTGCCGTGCTTTGCGATTTTTACAACGATAGGCAGCCGCAAGTATGGCAGCGTGCGCTTACAGGAATAATAATTGCTGTGTTTATTTATAACAAACGTCTCGGATTATATCCTGCTTTGCGATCAAAGTTATTGCAATATTCATCTGATGAGGTATTTACGAGGGATATTAATACATTGTTGATTCAAATACTTAAAGCCCTTGAAACCGAAAACCTGACCAGAAAATTCCGGGAGGAAATTCTTCCCGATGTTCAGAAATTTGAATCCAAACTTCGTGAAAAACTTGATCTCGATAATATCATCAACAACGAAATGATTGAAGATAAAAATCCGGATTGGGAACAGATTTTCGAGGATAGCCCGGATTTGCTGAATAAAATCGAGAAAATGTCGGAAATGCAGATGGAAGGCCTCGATTTGTTTATGGGGACTTTCGCCATGCTTAAAAATTTCGATTTTTTCAGAGAGATATCCAATTGGTTCCGACCGTTTTATAAAGAAAACGAACCCGCACAAAATTCAGTTAGTGACGAAATGCCGGGTAAATTAAATTTCCTTGCTGGTTTGGAGGAATCCTTTTATATGTGCAATTCCGATAAATACTCCTTTTGTTTTAACATTAATCATCTTCCGTCCGAGCAGAGCCGAAATGTAATCAGCCTTTTCAATATGGAGGCTGAAAGTATGCGGGAGATTTCAAATGAAGATGGTTTACTCAATAAACCAGGTAAGGATACCTATATTTTTACGCAATATATTCAGGATCTTTACCGCTTTTTTAAACTTCATCCGTTCCGAGCCGATTTTCGCGATATTTTTAGTCTGCAATGGAATATTCCAGAAAACTGGCTTATCAATAACATTTCGGATAACACACTCATAATCCGTAATACAGCTGAATTTCTTTTTCTTAAAATGCATTACACCGAAGCTGCCGGTTTGTTTCAGGTGCTTGCTGAAAAACCTGAACCTGATCAGGCCGTTTACGAAAAGCTTGCGTATTGTTACCAGATGAAAGGCGATTTTAAAGGAGCTCTCGATTTTTATAAAAGGGCAGAACTGTTTGATACTAACCGTATCTGGAGCTTAAAAAAAATCATTTTCTGTTACAGGAAACTTGGTGATAACGAATCCGCATTGAAATGGAGCCTCGAAGCAGCAGCTCTCGAACCCGATGATGCATACATACAAACTATGCTGGGGAACTGCTATCTTGATCTGCAGCAATTCGAAACGGCTCTCGATCATTATTTTAAAGTCGAATTTCTGTCGCCCGAAAATAAAAAGGTTCTTCGTCCTATCGCGTGGTGTTGTTTTGTGTTGGGGAAACTCGACCTTGCCCTGAATTATATTCAGGTAATCATCGCCGAAGGTGCAAACGCTGACGATTTTATTAATGCCGGTCATATCGAATTATGCATAGGAAATAAACCCAAAGCAATAGAGTATTATATTTCGTCAATCACTACAGGTGGATTAAGTCTCCAAAAGTTTTCGGAATCACTGGATTTCGATAAAAACTATTTAATTAATAATGGAGTTGATCCGGCTGAGATACATCTGATCACCGATTTTATGAGATTCAGGAGCTGATTTCTGTTGATTTGAAGTTATTTTGACAATTTCTGAATAATAGTTCCTAAAAAACTATTACTTTTCTCAATTGTTAATATTAACTAATAAAGGAGTCTTCTAAAATAGTTTGGCTCATTTTTTGAAGATGTTTAATTAAAAATCAGACTATGAAGAAAATATTTTTACTCGTCATTATGTTTCTGGCTGCATTTTCAGTTAACGCTCAATCTTCCAGAATTGAAGCTGATAATCAGGTAAATAAGAACTCAGTTACATCCCTGTCAATTACTGCAACTGACGATTTTATTGATAATCTTTCCGTTTATCCTAATCCTGTAGCTGATTTCCTCAAAATTTCGTTTAAAAGCGGAAAGAAAAGCCGAGCTATGCTTTCACTCTTTAATAATATAGGGAAACAGGTTTACGTTCAGGAATCAGAAGTTGTGACCGGAAATAACTTGTTCTCAATCGATTTGAGAAGTAAATCAATAGAATCTGGCATTTATTTTATTCAGATTGTTGTCGAAAATGAAGTTATAACCCGCAAGGTAATTGTCAAATAATTCTTATTCATATTAGCAGCTTAGTTATTCCTTACTTTCGCAGTCCGAAAAATTGAAAACAAACAGAGGTTTTATACGTTTTATACTTTGTTGTTTTCAATTGCAATAGTTAATTTCGGCAGATTACCCCTTAAAAATGCTAAACTCAAAACACAGTATCGCTTTGTCATCTTTGCTGGCATTGCTGTTATATCTTGGACCCAATATGGTTCAGGATGTTCATCGTGTTTTCGGGCATCACCATCACCACCATTGCGAAAGTCAAACAGGAACAGGTATACATCGGGTGCATGCTGAAAAATGCGCTGTGTGCGTTTTTGAATTTAGTATTGTTGATGAACCTGCTGATTTTAAGTTTATTCCTTTGACTCAGGTTTTAGCTTTTGAATTACCAGATGCAATACAAAATCAGTTTATTAACAGCACTTTTGAATATTATAATTTACGGGCACCGCCTCCAGGCTGATATTGTGTTACTTGCTCAATTGTAATGTTTTAGCACAAAATACTAACTTGTAATTGTGTAATTGTATACTTGTACAATTGTTTAATAGCATTACGTCCGCTTGATATAAATCATTTTCTTTCCGAAATTTCTATTTGCCTGACATCCCGGGCTTGCTTAGATTTTATTACTGCTTTGGCTGAAATATAGCCTTGTTTTCCTTGCTCAGCAGCAATTGCTGTTTAAAATTGTTGATTTTCTTTTTCAATGAAACTATTATTTTTTCTCATACCAGTATTGTTTTCTTTTCAGTTGGCGGCTCAAATAAATCCGACATTGAGAGGTCGTATTACCAGTGAAACAGGAGAACCTTTGGCCGGAGCTCATGTTCTTGTTGTTGTGCCTGAATATTCAGTTGTATCTGATAAAAATGGGAATTTTAAAATCTCAGGCCTCCCTGCTTATCCGGTTCAGATCCATATTTCGTACATCGGATTTGAGTGTATAGATCAATTGATGATAATCCGCAACGATACCTCTATCAATTACAGCTTAAAACCATCAACTGTTATGTTGCATGATGTTGTTATAACCGCTGATGATGTTGAACGTCGAAAGAAGGAACAATCAACTGATATCGAGATTATTAATCGTGATTATATTTTCAGGAACACGCAGTCGACACTGATGAAGAGCCTCGAAAAAATTTCCGGCGTATCTTCAATCGATATTGGCCAGGGATTTTCGAAACCAGTTGTAAGAGGACTGAGTTTTAACAGGGTTGCAGTAGTCGAAAATGGTATCAAACAACAAGGTCAGCAATGGGGCGCCGACCACGGACTGGAAATTGATCAGTTTAATATTTCGGAAGTCGAAATTAGTAAAGGTCCGGCTTCCTTGTCCTATGGATCTGATGCAATTGGCGGGGTAATTGTACTTGAACAGCCCCGGCTTTCAGCTCACGATGGGGTGGAAGCAGGTTTGCTTTTAATAGGTAAAAGTGTAAATGATCACATCGGCGCTTCGTTGAATGCAGGTTATCAGCGCAAAGGCAAATACATTAAAGCACGTTTTACATATCAGGATTATGGCGATTACAGGATTCCTGCCGATTCATTCATGTATCTCGGTTATAAGTTTCCAATTTACAACCAGATGTTGAAAAATACAGCTGGTAAGGAACAGAATTTAAATCTATCAGCTGGCTGGGTTACAAGCAGAGTTGTTAATAATCTGACTTTTAGTTCGGTAAACAGTAAAATGGGATTTTTCGCCGGGGCACACGGAATACCAAGTATTTACAAATTAGCCGATGATGGCGACAACCGGAATATTGGCCTTCCATATCAAACAGTGAAACACAATAAGATAATCAGTAATACCAAACTTCGAAGGGGAAGCGGGCATATAGTTTCGATAAACGCCGGGTACCAAATGAACCGTCGTCAGGAGTATTCTTCGCCACATAGTCATGGTTATGAGCCTGTTCCGGAAGGAAACCTTGAATTGGATTTCAAGTTGCAGACAGCTACCCTTAACGTGGATCACAGAATAAATACCTCCGATCGTAACATTATTAATTTTGGTTTAAATTTGGAAGGCCAGCAAAATACTATTGCAGGGTATTCCTTCCTTCTGCCTGAATTCGAACAGGTTACGGCAGGTTTATACTTCTCAAACAAGTATAACATCAATGAAAGACTGATGGTCAACGGAGGCATTAGGTTTGACTATGGCTTCATCGATATAAAAGAATTTATTGATCCGTATATCGAATTTTATTTAACGGATAGTCTTCAGGCTTCAAAGTATAAAGTGAGGAGTGGCGAAATCAAAAATTCGCTTTCTGATATCACATATGCTGCCGGAATTGTTTACACGCTGTCAGCTAATACTGATTTAAAATTCAATGTAGGAAAAAGTTACCGCTTGCCAACTGCAAACGAACTATCATCAAATGGCATTCACCACGGAACATTCAGGCACGAGATGGGCGATAGCACGTTGAAATCAGAAAAATCTTTTCAGTTTGATGCAACATTCGATTACCACATTAATAAAACCAGGATTGTACTGGGTGGCTTTGCTAATTACTTCCCGAATTTCATATTTTTAAATCCTTCAGGAGAATTTTCTTTTTTACCCGATGCAGGCCAGATTTATAAATATGTTCAGTCAAGTGCCTTTCGCACTGGGGGAGAACTGCAATTTAAAACTGTAATTTCCGATCGGTTCGATATTAATATTATCGGCGAATATGTTTTTGCCATCGACCTCGAAAATAATTATCCAATTCCGTTTACCCCCCCTTTTAATGTTTTCACAGAGATTGGTTATCTCTTCAAAAATTCCGCCTACTTAGAAAATTCATTATTATCAGCTTCTTTAAACGTAGTTGCTGCACAAAACCAGGTGGCACGGAATGAACTTACAACCCCGGGTTACAGTTTGCTCGGAATGGCATTTTCGACCGATTTAAAGTTGAAATCAAACGTTGTTAAGCTATCATTCCGCATTGATAATATTTTTGATTCAAAGTATTACAATCACCTGAGTTTTTACCGCCCGCTCGATTTACCCGAAGTGGGTAGAAGTTTTCAGCTGACGATGAAAATTCCAATTATAAAGCAGGTTAAATGATGCGAAAACAGAAACGTTATATCGCTGCTGCATCTTTTCTGGCACTGATGCTGTATTTTGGACCAAACCTGCTTCAGGATATTCATCGCGTGTATGGTCATGATCACCAACATTTTCCGCGTACAATTGGAACGCAGATTTATACCTATTCAACCCAATGCCCGGTTTGTGTATTCGAATTTACTTCAGTTGATGATATTGCTCAGTATAAGGAAAATACAGTTGTAAGAGACTGTTTCAGCTTAATTGAAACCGAAATAGAATTTCGGGATTTGAGAGCAAATAATTTCAATTTTCGTTCGAGAGCTCCCCCCGATTAAATAATAAATTTTCAGTTATTGAGCCGGTAAAGAAACCGAATGGCTCAGAAGCAACAAAAGTTCAATCGAATTCCTGCTAATAAATCAGGAGTTCATAATAATCCTAAAATTCGAGACAATGAAAAATATAATATTCAGAACAGGTTTACTGGTATTGTTGATGATAACATTTACACTATCAGCCTGCGATAAAGAAGATGTAGATTCAACCAAACCTACAATTGTAATCAATGAACCTGAGGAAGAAGAGCAATTTGCTTTAGGTGCAGAATTGCACCTGGATGTTGATTTTGCCGATGATGTTGAATTGCATCAATACAAAGTTGATATTCATTCAGCTGAGGGCCACAACCATAAAAGTACTTCCGAAAAGTGGGTTTTTGAACAGGTTTATGATTTGTCGGGAATGAAAAATAAAAATGTTCATGACCTGATCGATATTCCTGCTACCATCGACACTGGTGATTATCATGTGATTATTTACTGTACTGATAAAGCCGGTAACGAAAGCAATGCGTTTAAAACTTTCGAAGTTAAAGTGTTAGGCAAATAATGACGAATTGATTGTATAATCTATAAAATGAAAATGCCCGGAGAAATTCTTCGGGCATTTTCGATTTCAACTGAAATGAAAATAATTATTTATTCAGTTATTACTTGAATCTTTCTGTTTATCCATTTTCCCTGGGTTTGAATCTGTAAAATGTAAAAACCAGATGGCCATATGCAATCAACTGAGGTTTGTTTTGCTAATGGAGTTGAAGAATACAAAATACGTCCTGCAGCATCAATTACTATCAGTTTCTGAACTTCAGTTTCCGAATTAATAGCTACACTTCCGCTAAAAACCGGGTTAGGATAAACAGAAACGCCCGTGCTCATCTGTTCCGCAATGCCAACATTCGAATCGCAGCTTAAAGTTATATCCCAACCTGCGGACTGATTTGTTGCATTTGAGAGAAATTGAAAAGTTAAAGCACCTTCAGGATTTGAAGCTGTAATCATTTGTGGTGTAGCGTTTCCGCATAAAGTCATGATCAGGTTATCAGCAGTTGATGTGCCATCGAAAATCAACAATTTGTCGTTTGTGCAATCCATGCCACCTTCTTCAATATCGATGTGGTTAAAAATGGATGTAAGTTTTTTATTTGCTTCGCCAGGATAAAAAGTAATTATAGATTCTTCATTTTCAGCGTATTGTCCATTCGGGCCACCGGTATCGAAAAACTTTGCATCGCAAACAGTATATGCTTTATCTGTCATTAGATACCAAGGTTTTACTTCAATATACTGATTACGAGATAATGAATCTATTGCACCGGATCTTGAAACTACTAGTTTTACAGAGTAAATACCAGGTAGCTGGTAGCTCACAACCGGATTTATTTCATTAGAGGTTGATGGCATTGCTCCTTCAAAAGTCCAGAACCAGGAAACGGGATATCCTGCCGACTGATCCATAAAATGTACCGGCTGATCGACAGCAAGAACAGTTGTATCAGCAGTAAAATTAGTTTCAAGACGACCATCGTAAAGCTGAACATCCAAAATTGTTGTTTGCTTGTCGGTTATCTGAACAGCGAATGTTTTTGGAAAATATCCGGGCGATGAGTAGGTAACATTATAGGTTCCGGCCTTTAATAAACGGTGATAATCACCTACTTGAGGATCAGTATAAACGTGTGAGCTGTCAAGGTCAAATCCCGAAATGTAAACTTTCGCATACAAAGGGGCTCCACTCATCGAATCGGTAACCAGGCCGTGCAAACCATATCCTGCTTGTTCAATGTAATTCAGAAGCGAACGGTAATTGTAATTCCAGTGTGGAATCAGCTGGCTTTCAGGGACTAATTTAGTATCAGAGATTTCCAGGGTCGATTCGCGGCAATTCCGAAAGAAATTCATATAATCCTGTCGCCCACCGGTTATTTCGTACCAGGCGTGACCGTTAGTAATACCATTATTAAACTCATTAAAGTAATTAGAAGGCGCATTAACATGAACTGTATCAGCATATTCGCGACTTGTATAAATCCACCATGCATCATCAGCGGTAAGTTTTGCCCAGGTATCCCAGGGATAATTCAACACTTCAGTTCCTCCATGAAAATTGGCTCCCATTGTAAAAGTGTTGAAACCTGCAAAATTCATAAAAGCAACAGTTTCAGGCTGCCATGCTTTGCCGTCAGGATGCTGTCCGGCTCGTGGGTCAGGATAATTACGGTTCAGATCAACGTTGTTGGCATTTCCCCTTGTTGCTCCGTTAACAGTATTGTTCCCCCCTTTGTATGTTCCGTCAGGATTGGTAAGCGGACAGATTACAATATCAAAATTGTTCACCATGTTGGTAAGCCGTGTGTCATTTCCATATCCTGTCAAGAGGTAATCTGCCAGATGGAGCATTAAAATATAACCGGTAGTTTCGTCACCATGGATGGTAGATGTATAAAGGAATTCCGGTTCATTTTCCTGTATATTTACATTGTCCGAAATCCGTAAGCCTAAGATCTTGCGACCACTTGCCAGAGTTGCAACCGTAATCAGTTTGCAGATTTGTGGATAATCAGCCGCAAATTGCTGCATGATGGCTTCGTAGGCAGGATATGTTGGGTAATAATTCCATGTAAGAACTTGAGCCGGACTATCGGACATTTGAACTTTTATAAGTTCCGAGGGTGCTGTAAGTACTTCATATTGATAATTATACGTCGAAAAATCAGTAAATTCTTCGCTATTGGCATACGCGTAAACCGTATTACCCTTTACGTTGCTGATAGATATTTTTTGAGTTAATTGTGATATTTGAGAGCGATCCGCAATCTGAAAACTAAAATAAACTTCACCACGTCGGATTAGTTCGCGTTGTGCCAATTCTTTTTGATTTAAAATGGTTTGCGCTGATAAATTACTTAGTGCTGAAAGAAAGCAGATAAGCAGTAAAATAAATTTCATGAGCTATTAAAGGTTTAGTAAACAGATTTCTGACTATTCTTACTATTGTGATTTTATGGTATTAAACAAGATCATTTTCTAATCGTCAGTAAGGTGTATATGATTTTACATCTTTACCTGATCATGTTTTTAAAGGGATATTAATCCTGTATAACAGGTTGAATTTCAGCAATCAATGCGGAAAGTTGGTTGTAGTGGGCTTTTTCAATTTTAACAAGAGGCAAACGCAAATTATTCGAGATAATTTCCTGAATTTCAAGTGCTGCTTTAATTCCGGAAGGATTTCCATCCGCAAAAACAGACTTTGTAAATTCAGTAAGCCTAAAATGGATTTCACGGGCTTTGCGCATTTCACCTTTCAATCCAAGCGATACCATTTCGGAGAATTGTTTTGGAAAAGAGTTAGCAACAACCGAAATTACACCATCGGCTCCCATTCCCAGCAATGGCAAGGTAAGCAAGTCGTCGCCTGATATCACCAGAAAGTCTTTTGGCTTTTTGCGGATTATATCCATGATTTGTTCCATATTTCCCGACGCTTCTTTAACTCCAATTATGTTATCGAATTCAACAGCAAGTTGGAGTGTAATTTCGGGTTTCATATTAACCGATGTGCGCGAGGGAACATTATACATTATTATAGGCAGTGGACTAACAGTTGCAACATTTTTGTAATGCAGGTATAAGCCTCTCTGCTGCGGTTTGTTATAATAGGGTGTTACCGAAAGTATTGCATCATAACCGTCGAGGTTATTCGAGCGGATTGTGTTTATTACTTCCTGGGTACTATTACCTCCGATGCCGATAACCAGAGGAATTCTCTTATTGGCAATTTCAACAACGAATCCCGCGAGAGCATTTTTTTCTTCCCTCGTTAAGGTTGCCGTTTCAGCTGTTGTACCCTGCACAACAAGGTAATCAACTCCACCCCCGATAAGGTGCTCAATCAAACGTTCAAGAGCTGTAAAATCAATTGTGCCTTGTTTGTGAAACGGTGTAATCATGGCTACGCCCGTACCTCTGAATTTTGTAATCATACGATTAGTTGTTTATCATGCTTAAATAATGTATTACCTGATCGGCAAATGAATCAATGGTTTCATCTTGTCCTGCATGTATCATCAGGTCATAAAAAGATTGGTGGTCCTCGCTGTACCTACCAACTTTAAGTCCTGCTTTTGATAATGCTGAACAATACAGCAACGGCAAATAATCACTCAAACTGAGATCAATAAGGATATCATATTCAGTTTCTATGAACTCCTTAATAAACGGTTTTTGAGGCTGATACCTCCAGTTAACGTCTTTGGCTGTTATTATATCCTGGGTTATTTTTGGAATGAAATAATGCGGGATAATCTTGAGATCGGTGTAACAGACTACTCTGGTTTTCAGATTTAAATCATTCAAGCGGATTAAAATCAACTCAACTTTTTTATACGTAGCTTCGTCAGGGAGGTAATAAAGTATGGTTGCTGTTCGTGCACTTTCCAGATTTACCGGTTTTTGCAACCGGTTCGTTGCATTCATTTGCTTAAGCAGATATGACTTAGCAAATTTTTCGCGTATGTTTTTGATTATTTTCAATGATACTTAGTTATTTACTCAACATTGTACCTGCCTTATGGCTTTTCTCTTTGGAACCTGCTAAAATACTCAAATTTTCTTCAACTGCTTTAATCAGTATCAAAAATGCAGGGTCAACGCATGAAAAAAAGATAAAATATGTGGGTTATTAACAAATCTGT